>JAJXYI010000361.1 GCA_021780625.1 bacterium
ACCGTGTTCGGCATGCGCTGGCCATTCACGTCTTTGATGTCGCCTTGATATAGAGTGCCCATCACGGTCCAGTTCTCCAGGGGACGGATCGCGATGTCCGCCTCGAATCCCTTGTTGGTCTGCTTGCCCGCGGCCTTGGACATGCCGGTGTTGGGATCGGGGATCGGAATGTTGGTCACATTCAGATCGAAATAGGAGATTGTGGATGAGATGCGTCCGCCGAACAGCGCGGTCTTCAAACCGACTTCCTTCACCTCGCCGACGATGGGGGGCAGCTTGCTGCCGTCCGGATTCGTCGAGCCGGTGCCCTGGTAGGTGGTCGAATCGTTCGCGTAGAGCGCCAGGCCTTTGATCGGCTTGTACACGAGACCGATGCGCCTGGGTGTGCCGTGTGCACGGGACACCGTGGTCGCGTTCGTCGCATAACTCTTGTTGTTGCCGTCCGTGTAGCTGCCCGAGACGCCGGCGACCGCGGTCAGCTTGTCGGGCACGATCTCGAAGGTCTGCATGAAGTACGCGTAGCTCGAATAATAGTCGCTCTCGTTGGCGGGCGTCGCGTTGCTCGCGTCATACACCGGCATCGGCGAATTGTAGATCTGGGGATCCGTGATCGAGGTCGGCGCCAGATTGCGGATGAACCAGTAGTTGTTGATGCCGTAGTCGCGATCCACCTCGAACCCGAAGGTCGACTGGTTCTTGAAACCGGCGAGCCTGTAGGTGCCGGTCACGTCCGTCTCGAGGGAGACGAGGTTCTCCTTGTAGTTCCAGCCGAAGTCATACTGCTGGATCGTGTTCGTCACGTAGTTCGGGGCCGCCGAGTTGCGGGTCTCCCGGTCCTTGCGGTGGAAGTCGTTGTAACTGAGCGTCGAGGTGAAGTGCCAGTTCTCGGAGAAGCTGTGGTCGAGGGTGGCCTTGTACCAGTAGCGGTTGAGCTTCTGCCGGCTCCACTTCGCCTTGTAGCCCTGGCTGTATCCTGGGCCAAAATACATGCCGGTGTTCGTCGCGTTCGCGAACCCGTTGTAGATGCCGCGGTTCTCGTTGTAATAAACGTCCATCTGGAGGAGCAGGGTCGTGTTGCTGCTCAGGTCGAATTTCAACCCGCCGCCGATGACCTTGTGGTTGTCGAAGTCGACCGGACCGAAGCCGTCGTACTTCTGATAGGCTCCGTACAGTCGGTATGAGACCTTCGTGCTGCCGATCGACCCGAGGGGGCCGGTCGAGTCGATCTCGCCGCGCCGCATGCCCTGCGAGCCGAGGATCAGGCGGACCGAGTCGCGGCGCACAGGCAGCGGCTTGCGGGTGATCTTCACGATGATGCCACCCAGCGAGGTGTGGTTGCCGTAGAGCACCGCCGCGGGGCCCTTCACCACTTCAAAGGAGTCGTACGACATGGGATCCGACGCCACCGAGAGGTCCAGCTGGCCGTCGATCAGGGCGTAACCCGTTCGGAATCCACGCTGCATCTGCATCTCACCGGTCCGTGCGAACGGCACGGTGCCGGCCGACACGAACTTCAGGGTGTCGACCGTGGCGGCGAACTGGCCCAGGTCGTCGATCACGTCGCGCGGGATCACCTCCACCGACTGCGGGATGTCGATCAGGAGGGTGTTCGATTTCATGCCGGTGATCGCGTCGTTCGAGATGTAGCCCTTGCCTTCAGTGCTGCTGACGCTGAAGGGGGACATCGTGATGGCCTGGTCGGTCGTCGCGTTGGAATTGTTCTGCGGAGCCGACTGTCCGGTCGCGGGGGTCTGCTGGGCCGAGAGGGATCCGACGACTGCAAGGAAGGCGGCACTCGCGAGTGCCCGCTTTCGCAGTCTGCTTGTCTTCATAGCCATGGTGATACGGTTTTGGAGGCTTTAGTTCTTTTTAGGTTGCTGACATTTTGGAACAGAACCACCGCCGATCGTAGGTCAGGCGAGTGAATTCCGGGGGAGATTACCAAGGGTGCGCTCCAGTGGTCGCGCCCCTATAATTCGAGGCTAACAAGAAACCCAAATGTAATGCGCTCTGCTGCCCGAAGAGTACCTTGTGGTTGGTCGTTATTTGGATTGAAATGCCTGCGATGAGGCAGCTTCATCTGAAACCGGATTACTCGGGCGATGTGTGTGGGTAGTCCGCTTCAAACTGGACGGGACCGTACCAAGCGCGGTTCCCAGTCGAAGCCCAAAGTAGAGGTCACATTCGATTACCAGTCAGTTGTCACCCCTTTTTCACGTCGACGGCTGGGGGATGAGAACACAGCGCGGCAGAGACCTGAGAACACCCCTGCAGAATTCGCCTTATTAACCGGCAGATCACGCCAGCGATATTGCCACCAGGCGGGCGCGCTTTTACGACGATCCAAACCGCCAGGCACATCGCTCGAACAATGACGCGTGGCACGCCGATCTTTCGCCCGCCACGGTCGGCACGAGCGGCGGATCGGGGATCCGTCTTCACCCCGAACCACGCCCTGACAAGTACTCCGCCCGTCCAGGGCCAGCGGGCTCAAGCCGCTGCGAGCATTCTCGGTGCCCGCTTCTCGCTCCTTACTGCTTTTCCCCGCCATGCGTTCGACGCACCTTCGAGTCCGGATCCGTTGCACGCACATACCGGTCGAGGTGCGCCCCAGGCGCCAGCCAGGCGGGCGTCTTGCGCACATCGGCCGCCGCCAGCGGCGTCTGTTCGCCTGCCGGCGCGCCGGCCCCGCCTTCGGCAGGGCGCATCTCCCACCAGCACTGGCCGAGATGATTGTGCTCGTGGTCGATCACGAAGCCGGCGCCCTGCATCATGGGACCAATCCACCCCATGCAATGGTCACAGTAATCCGAATACTGCTGCAGTCCGTTTGCGAGCAGGAAGCCCTTCGAGGGACAGTGCTGGACGTCGATCCGGAAGAAGTCCTCGCCGGAAGTGATCGAGTATCCCTGGTCGCCCGCCTCCTCGGCCAGCGTGTGCCCCCAGTATTCCACCATGCCCGCGATGCCCTTGCGTTCGATGAGCTCGCGCGCATGGCGCTGGCTGTCGCCGCCGATCGCCTCGCGCCAGAACTCCCGGACGAGTTCATGCCCGCCCATCCGCTCGAGCCAGTCGAAGGTCCACTCGTAGTGACCGCAAAAATCGTAGCAGCCGATCATGACGCCACCTCCCTGATCGCCGCCGGATCCTGCGGTGGCAGGCCGGCCCCCGGCTCGGCATAGGTGTGCCGGCAGCTTCCATCTCCGCCTTCGAGCCGCATCACGTATCCCGCCGCCTCCGCCCGCGCCGCACCCAGGTGGTGGCAGTGTTGGCAGAATTCAGGAACGATGCGCCGGCCGCCGGCGCGAAGATGGCGGATCGCGGGACACTCCCGCACCTCGATCTCCACACGATCGCGCTTTTGAACCACCTCCACCACGGCGCCCGGTTCCGCGGCGAAAAAGGCCCTCCAGTACTCCGCGATCGCCGGCAGCCCGCCCTCCCTCCACGCACGATTCACCGGCTCGTAGTACCCGCGCCCGAGTTCGGTCAGGTAAGCGATCCACCCTCTCCGCCCAAATCGCTCCAACAAAAATCGAAAGGTCGCGTTGATCGCGAAATAGAAGTCCGCCGCGCCCTGCGGTTTCACATCCACATAGGGATGCGCGCCTTTTCCGGAATCGGTCGGTCGGGATGACATGGATCGTGGAAGCTTCAACGGATAAAACGCAATTGGATCAGAACCACAGAGGCACGTAGATCACGGAGAAAGGCAATTGAGGGGAACTTTCACCTCCAACCCCATACACCTCTGAGGTGAGGCATGGGACAGTCTCCCACTGTGTTTTCTGACTCTGTGCCCTCCGCCTGTCCGCCGTAGCCTTGGCGAAGGCGGATGTCTCTGTGGTTCAATTGCGGTTTTTAGGTTCAAAGTAATGCGATGTGCCGGCAGATCAAACGGACGCCCCGCCCGGACCGGAGGACATCGAAATCGAGCGCCCCGGGCGACAGGGGAAATAGTACTTCCGCACGTGCACCATCTTGCGCGCCGCCTCGTCGAACGAGGTGAAGACGCCCGCAGCCACGCCACCGATCAACGCTGCTCCCAGGCAGGCGGACTCCGTGCAGGTGGGCTCGATCACCGGAACGCCAAGCAGGTCCGCGTCCAGCTGAAGCCACGCCGTCGAACGCGTGAGTCCGCCGTTCGCAACGACCGCGCGGGGCTCCCGGGCACCGAGAACGCGACCGATCAGCGAACGCTGGCACGCCGCAATCCGCTCGAGGAAGCGCCTCGCGGCGACCGCGGCACTTCCTTCCTCGTCACGCCCGACACCCACCGCGGCGGCCGCCTCGACGAGCTTCGATATGCTGAGGTCAGGAGCCAGCCCCCGCCTCAATTCCTCGATCTGCTCGGTGCCACCGGAGTCGAAGGCCAGGCGATAATACCTCGTCGGAGCGACATGCGGCCCATGATAACACCCGGACTCCGCAACGGGATCCTCGATCAGGCTGATCGCAGCAAGCACGGTCCCCGTCGAGATACTCACGTCGGCCAACGGACCCAGTCCGCCGCCCAGCGCCGCCACGTGATGATCCAGACCGCCCACAGCGTAGGGAATTCCCGCGGGAATGCCGAGCAGCTCGGACGCCCTGCGCGTGGTCCGCCCCGCGAAAGTCCCGGGCGCCAGCGGAACGCTCAGCGTTTCCTTGCTCACCCCCGCGATCTGAAGCGCTTCGTCCCACCAACCCATGGCACGCAGGTGGAGCAATCCCAGCAGCGACGCCGTGCTCGAATCCCCCACCCGCTCACCGATCAACTCGAAGGTCAGGTAATCCGACAGCGTCATGATCCGGCGCGCCCTCCCCCACAGC
This sequence comes from bacterium, assembly GCA_021780625.1. The sequence continues at coordinate 4,813 of JAJXYI010000361.1, forward strand.
TCCGGACGCTGCGCGCGAAACCAGGTCCACTTCACCACGGCCAGTTCGGGAATCATTCCGCGAAATCCGACCACGCGGGCGAAGTCATCCGTCTGCCCGAAGTCCGCGAGCTCCGCCGGCACCACCCGCGCCCGCAAATCCTTCCATACGATCAGCGGCGTGAGCGGCCGATCACTCGCATCGAGCAGGACGAAGCTGTTCGCCTGCGACGAATACGACAGGCCTGCGATGTCCGTCGAGCGCGCGCCGGCCTGCACCAGCGCCTCAGTCAACCCCTGCCGCAGCAACGCCCACACCTGTTCGATCGGAACCTCACAGGCACCCGGAAACGGCGTGGTCTTCGGAACCGCCACCCGCCCGAGTCCGTGCAGGAGTCCCACCTCGTCAAACAGGCCAACCTTGAAATACGAGGTACCGAGGTCGATCCCGAGAAACAGCTTCATGCGCCGCCTCCCGTCCCGCCCACGGCGCGGATCAGCCGAAGCGTCTCCGCCACCACACGGGTCCCGTTCTCATGTGAAAAGATCGCGTTTCCCGCTTCGTAGTCGCCCCGGGCCGCGGACTCGGCGGTGACGATGTACCCCTGCAGCTCGCCGTTCGCCATCGTGATGACGTGACTCGACGGCTCCGACGCCTTCAACGCCAGCGCGTACTCCACGAAAAATTCTCCGGGCCACGTCGCAAAGATCCGCGACCCGAGCCGTACCACCTGGATCTCGGCCGGTGAACACGCGGCCACTGCAGCTTCAATCCGGCCGTCGGCCGCCGCACGCGTCAGTTCGACCGTCTCCTCCGCTCCGAACAGGTCGCACTCGGCCGTCCT
>JAJXYI010000116.1 GCA_021780625.1 bacterium
GGTCAGAATGCCGCGCTTGTAGCCGATGCGACGGGCGAGCAGACCCGCAGGAAGCGACATGACGCAGTAGCCCAGGTAATGCGCAAACTGCACCCAGGCCGACTGCGCCTTGGAGAGATGCAGCAGGTCCTGGAAATGTTTGTCCATGACATCGATCATTCCGTTGCAGAAGCCCCACAACAGGAAGAGCGAGCAGACCAGCAGGAACGTGAAGGAACAGTCGAGTCCGTCAGCAGTGCGAAACAGTTTTTTCATTGGGGATGGGTTTGGGGGCGGCGATGAGGGGAGCTAGGGGAAGTGCCGGAAATTGGAGGTCGAAAATCAAGGGGAAGGCCGGAGGCATTCAGCGCGCCGTCAGCGCGGATTCATCGGACGGGCAATCGCCCGGCGCCGGTGTAATCGAAATATGGATTCGACCGGGGATCATGGGTTGGATTGCGCCATTCGGTTGGTCGAGGGCCGATAGACGACCGGCGGGCAATGTTTCAACCAGAGGCGCCGAAAATCGGCGATCGAATCGACGGCGCCGAGGGCGACCAGCTGGTAGGCCAGATTTCCCGCAGCCGTCCCCTCCCCTGCGATCGCATGCACGGGCACGTCCGCGTGATCGGCGGTGGCTTGGCAAAGCAGCCGGTTCCTGGCTCCTCCGCCTGTCATCAGGATCCGACGGAATACGCGTCCCGACAAGGCCTCGAAGCGTCGGAGTGCGTCGCCGTGAGCCGCACCCAGCGATGCGAAGACCAGCCGTGCGTAGCCGGCCGCGTCGCGCGGCGGACGCGCTCCGGCATCGCGGACGAGCCGGTCGAGCGCGCGTCGCATCGAGGGAGGGTTGGCCAGCAAGGGGGAACGCACGTCGATCCTCGCCGCAGGCGCGGGCCCGCGCGACACCTCGCCAAGGAATTCGTCCCAGGCGGCCTCGCCAGAAAAGTGCAGGCCGAAGTCCTGGAGCGTTCGTTCGAGGAGCCAGAGGCCGGCGAAGCTCACCTGGGGAACGAAACGCCCGTCACCCATTCGCTCGTTGGTGATTCCCGCGGCCAGGGCCTCGGCGCCCAGCAAGGGCGTGACGCTTTCGCAGCCCACGAGCGACCAGGTGCCGGAACTCAGGTAGAGATCCGCACCGTCTCCGGACGCCGGCATGGAGGCGAAAGCACAGGCCGTGTCGTGTCCGGGAACGCCCACCACCCGCACTCGCTCCAGGCCCGGGATGCCCCGGACCAGGCCAAACACGACACCCGCCCTGCGGATGCGAGGGAACCAGGAAGCCGGCACGCCAAAGCGCCTGAGCGCCGCCGGGGAGAAACGAAGCCCCTTCACCGAAAGTAGCTGCGTGGTGCTGGCGATCGACACCTCCGACACCATGCGCCCGCTCAACAGAAAGTTGACGTAGTCCGGCAGCAGCAGGCATCGGCGGACCACAGAGCGGAGCCCCGGATGCGTGCGCAGCGACTCCTCGAGCTGGAGGCTCGTGTTGTAGAAAAGATTCGGAATGCCCGTCTCCCGATAGACGGCGGCCAACCCGCGGCGCTCAAGGCGGCGCCTGCCCGGTTCCGTGCGCGCATCCCGGTAGGCATGGACCGGATACACCAGCCGCCCCCGGGCATCGAGCAAGGCGTGGTCCACCCCCCAGAAATCGACGCCGACGGAGCCAAGCCCAGGAAAACGACGGACCGCCTCGGTCAGACCCTGGCGAATCTGCTCCCAGATCCCAGCCATGTCCCACGTGTCGCGGCCCCCGAGCGAGCGGAACGCATTGGGAAACCGGTGGACCTCCGTGAGCTCGAGCCTGCCGCGGCTCCAGCGCCCGACGATCACACGCCCGCTGGTGGCGCCGCAGTCCACGGCGGCACAGACCACGGGCCGCGTGACGCGGCTTCGACTGGGGCTCGGAGTCCGGCTCATCGGCGAATCAGGCGGATTCCAGGATCATGTTGGCATACTGCGTCGTGTCACCCGTGCGGATGAGGCCCACGGCCCGCGGTACACGGAGCTTGAACTGCACGTGGGGTTCGAACTCGCAGGGAACTCCGCCGAGCAGGGCCGCGATCCGCTCGCGGGATCCAGCCGGATTTGCCCGCAGGAATTCCTCGGCCATGTACGCGCGCCCCGCACTCCATTGGGCGAGCAGGGCCGTCACGACCTGGGACACTGTGGGCACGTCGTCCACCAACGACAAATCGACCGTCTCGAGGCCGGGCCAGGACGGAAAACCTCGGTCGGCAATCACGAGGGTGTTCGTGTGCCGCACGCGGGCGATGAGGGAAAGGACGTGGGGGTTGAGAATACCGTGTCGGATCATGGCTGAAGGCCCAGTGCGCGTTGACGATAATGCTCGTCGGAACGGCCCGCGATGCGGGCCACCTCGACGGCGGGTAGAAACTTGGGGCCTCCGAGCGCGGAGGCCCCGATAAAGATCTCGGCGGATTTCACCGCCATGAGCGTCGACGCCAGCACAGCCCTGGAAGTCGCTCCGAGTGCAATCAGCCCGTGATTGCGGAGCAGGATCACGCGCGGCACCAGGCCGAGCCTGCGGCGGTGCGCCTCGACGGCCACCCGGATCGCCCTGGCAAGGGCCAGGCCCGGATCGACGTAGTCCACCAGGACCGACTCCGGACCGCAGCCGACTATCTCGTCGGGAAACATCCTGCGTCGCGCAAAAAGCCCCGCCTTGGGCGAGCACAGCACCGCGTTCACCGCCACCGGATGGGTGTGCCCCACAAAGGACACGCCCGGGAGCGTGAGCAGCCACGCGTGAACCATGGATTCAACCGAGGGCTTGGGCGCCGATGCATCCACGCGGGAATCGAGCAGCGCAGTCTCGACGCGGGCATCCGATGGAGCGCGCCCCTTCAGCAGGGCCAGCAATCCCTGCACCCGGCAACGGGCCAGACCCGCATGCTCCAGCGTGGCGAGCGAATGGCCGCTGGCCTTCACCCAAAACTCGTCCCCGGAAATCCTGGCGGAAGCATTGCCCTCCCCGAGAATGGCGAGCGAACGGTCCTCGCGACCGAGGTCGCGCGACAGCTGCAGGAGATCGGACGCGAGCGCTGCAGCGTCGGGCATGGGATCGGTTTGGGCGGGGTTGGCGTTGCCGAAACGATCAGAACGGCCGGCCGTCGGCGCGGGTGCCGCACAGGCTGACGTCGATGCCCAACTCGCGGGCGAGCGCCGCCTTCGTCAGAAGTGCGAGATCGGCGGCCTCCGCGTCTTTGGCGTACGCGACCTGGATATGGTTCGCCTTGTGCCGGGCCATCATCTGGTCGCGGGAAACGCCGTACGTGACCGCGTGCATGATGGGCCACTGGCGGGTGGTTTCGCGCCAGCGGCGTTCGGTCTCCTCGGCGGGAAGTTCCACGACTTTGGCGCGTCCCAAATCCATGCGGAGCTTGCCCGATTGCACGAAGATCCGGCTCCAGACGATTTCGCCGGGTTTGGCGATGCCGCACACCGTGCCGCCGCCGAGACGGAAGTACATCGGGGGCTGGCGCAGCGACTCGGTGCCGCGATAGCCGCCTATGTGGTGCGCGGGAGGCGCGCTGCCGGAGATCAGGAAGACCCACACGTACGCGTCGGTGGTGCCGCTGCGATCGGCATCGCCCCAACGCAGGTCGTGAAGGGTCGTCTCCACGGGCTGGCCAAGGGCGCGGTGCACCCGGTTCGTGAGCAGGCCATCGAGGCCCGAACACTCGTCGACCTCGTTGAAATGGGGAAGCGGACGCCCCGCGCGGATCAGGCGGCCCTCGCGCGTCCGAACCGGAGGCCGGTCGGAGTTGTTGAGAAGTCCCTCGGCAAGATCCGAGGCGGGCAGGAGATCCTTGAGACCCTGCTGATATTGGATGCCGATCGTGTCGCAACCAAAGGTGTCGGCGATTCGAAGCGCGGCGATGTAGGTGCGGCACTGCCAGAGGATCTGATTTTCCGTGAGCTCGGTGGCTTCATCGGATCCCAGGTGAAAGCGCATTCCCTTTTTTCTGAGCCACTCGAAGACGCCTCGCGCGTCCTCCTCGGACACCTGCGTCGCCTCGTAATACAGCGCGGACTGGGAGAGGCGCTCCTTGTAGACTCCGGTGGAGAACAACAGCTCGTCCGGGATGATGGCGTTGTACATGCCCATGCATCCCTCGTCGAAGACTCCCATGATCGCCTTCTTCGAGCGAAATTCTTCCGCGAGCTGCGCTGCGGCGGCCTTCACCGAGGGCGGCACAGAGATGCGGTCGAGCGAGCGCACGTGTGTCGTGGGATGTTTAACGATCCCCGTCGAAAGCCACCGCTCGAGCCCCCGCAGAAAAAATGCGTCGGTGAAATCCTCGCTCCAGAGTGTCGAATACGCCACGCCCGCCTTCGTGAGCGAACCGTTGAGGTTGAGCATGCCGACCAGACCCGGCCAGGTGCCCGACCAGTTCGCCACCGTAAGGATGGGACCGCGGTGGCTGATGAGCCCATGCAAAATGTGATGCGAATACTGCCAGACGCTCTCCGCGACGATCAGCGGACAGTCGGGATCGATTCCGGCAAACACCTCCATGCCCTCCTTCTGCGAACCGATGAACCCATGCTTCCGCTTGCGGCTGTATCCGTGGGCACGCACGAGACGCGCGCCGAATTTGCCGAGCGCGACCTCGAGTTTCTTTTCCATGGCAGCCTGGGCCGCCCAACACGTTTGGTTTGCCGACTCGCGCAGATCGCCGCTGGCGATGAGGAGGACATCTTGACGGATCATGGATATGAAGGGCCTGGGCCGATGGGGGTGACCGGGAAACTGGGCGCAGGCATCATCTCAAAAAGCAGCCGGCGACTGAATAGACATTGATGGAAAAGGGATGGACAAAACGTGCATGGCCGGCCGTTCCGCCAAGCCGCCACCGTCCGTGACCCAGGCACGGCGGCGCCCGGAACTCGGGCGCCGCAAAAGACTTCCCCAAAAACAGGGTCTCAGCCCAGCTCGGCAACGACCTTGACGCCGTCCTCCAGAAGATCGATCGGAAGGAGGTTTCCCTCGACCGACTTCCGTCCGATCCTGAGGCGCACCACGCCCCGGCAGACGCCGGTGGGGTTCTTTACCTCGATGTGCACTGTCTTGCCTCGGAACACCCGCGTCACACGGAATCCCGGCCAGGACTTTGGAATGCAGGGATCGATCCGGAGACCGTCGATTTCGGGTCGGATTCCGAGGATCCACTGAAGGGCGGTGTGATGGCTCCAGGAGGCGGTGCCCGACAGCCAGGGCACGCGCGACTTGCCCGCATTGCGGTTGCACGTCGCGTAGGTGGTCTGGCAATGCACGTAGGGCTCGATCTCCCGCAGTTCAGCACGGTCGTTGTAGGCCGACGGCATGAAGGCGCGGTAATACGCGTAGGCCTGGTCGCCGTCGCCGAGCATCGCCTCGGCCATGACGGCCCAGCTCTGCGTGTGGCAGAAGATGCCGGCGTTCTCCTTGATGCCGTGATTGTAGATCACGCCGCCCATGACCGTCGGAGGCGTGTGCGTGAACGGCGGGGCGCTGAGCATGACGCCGTAGGGCGTCGCCAGCTCGCGTTTCAGCGCATCCATCGCGCTGCGCGCCTGCGGACCTGGCGCCGCTCCGGAGATGACGGCCCACACCTGTGTGTTGATGTAGATGCGCCCCTCCGTCTCGGCCTTCGATCCATAGCGGTGGCCGTCCGCGCCGATCGCCCAAAGATACCAGTCGCCGTCCCACGCGGCCGTCTGGATGGCCGCCCCGAGGCGCGCCTGCTCGGCTCTCGCCCAGTCGGCCTCCGCGGTCCGGCCGAGCCGGTCGCAGATCGACGCGTAGGTGACGAGTCCATACCGAAGTTGGAATGCGACCATCACCGACTCGCCGTTGTAGCCCATCTTCACGCAGTCGTTCCAATCGGCGTGGAGTCCGCAGGGCAGCCCGTTGCAGCCCGAGCGCTCGAGGTTGAACTCCAGCGCGCGCCGCAGGTGTCCGAGCACCGTGGCCTCGCCCTGGTCCGCGTACGGGACCACCTTGTCGTAGAACGCCACGTCGCCGGTCTCGGCGACGTAGTCGGGGATGGCGTTGAAAAACCACTGGCAGTCGTCGGAACGGTACTCCTCCGGCTTCGGCGGCGGCATGGCGCCGGGCCGGTGGTCGAAGGGCTTCACCACCGGCATGGCGCCGCCGTTGGACACCTGTCCGCTGAGCATGAGCTCGATCCGCTCGCGGATCCCGTCCTTGAGGTGCGGCATAGCGCCAAGGAAATCCTGGACCGTATCCCGAAACCCGAGACCGTCGCGCTCGCCGTTGTAGATGAGCGACGCGTGCCGGGACCAGGTGTAAGTGATGAGCGCATTGTACGCCCCCCACACGTTGGCCATCGAGTCGAACTCCCTGTCGGGGGTCTTCACGCTCACCCCGGACAGCAGGCCGTGCCAGTGGGCCTTCAGCTTCGCAAGCTCCTCCTCGCAACGCTCGGGTGTTCCAAATTCGTCGCGTGTGCGGTACCCATGCGATTCGGGAGTGCCAAGACCCAGCATCGCGACGTATTCACGGGTCTCCCCCGGCTGCAGTTCGACTTCGAACTGGAGCGTGCCGATGGCGTTTTCCCCCTCCGCGAGGAAGTTCGAACAGCGGCCGTCGATCACCGCCTGCGGGTTGGCGTAGGTGTTGTAGACCGAGCCGAGAAAGCGCTCGCGCACGGTCTCATAGCCCGCCAGCGGCGCGCCGGTCACTGTCATCCAAAGCCGGTGACACCCCATCAGCTCGCTCGGATCGAAGGCGTGATACGGATGCACGGCCATCCCCAGCATGTCGCGCTCGACCGTGGCCTTCGTGATGAATTGCGAGTACTGGAGGTTGGTCAGGTCGTTGGGCATGTGCCAGGGACTGGCCATCTCGCAGTAGGTGAAGACCGACAGGCGGCGGACCTCCTTGGAACGGTTGGTCAGGCGCAGCCGCCAGTATTCGAAGGCCTGGCCGAGCGGAACGAAGTAGGTCGTCTCCATCTCGATGCCGGAGTAGCGCGATTCGATGATCGTGTAGGCGGTGCCGTGCCGGCAGTGGCTCTTGTAGCGGGAGAGCGGTTTCCCGACCGGCTGCCAGGACGTGCTCCAGTAGTCGCCGCTCTCGCGGTCGCGCACGTAAAAATAGCGTCCAGGCTGGTCCATCGGAACCGAGTTGGAGCGGAGCCGCAGAAAACGGCTGCCGAGCGCGCTCTTGTAGAAGCTGTAGCCTCCGGCGTTGTTGGTGATGATCGCCCCGTAGTCCAGCGAGCCAAGGTAGTTGCTCCAGGGACGCGGCGTGTCGGGCCGCGTGATCACGTATTCCTTGTTCCGGTCGTCAAACTGTCCGTAGTTGGCCATGGGAAAATCCTCCGCGTTCACTTCGCCTGCGGCGGCAGCGCCACCAGATGGATCGTGCTCGAGCAGCGGCCGTCCCTGCCGCCGATGAGGTAGGGCGTGAGCTGCTCGATCTCGGCGAGATCGTACTGGGGGCCTCCGACCCAGACCTGGCTCAGGTAACCGAAATCCGGAGACGCGATGGCCACGCCCTCATGCGGTCCCGGGACCATCGACAGCTCCCAGCCGCCCGGCCTCTCGACGGTGAGCGGCTGCGGGACGTAACCGCTTTTGAGCGTCGCCCGGCCGGCCACGATCGTGGCCTGGTCGCCCCGGACCTCCACGCACGGGTTTGGGAGCACGCCCTTGACGCGGGGGGCCTGCATCTGGACGTCGACAAGACCGTCGGGCACCTCCTCCCAGCGCACCAGGCGCGTGACGATGCGAAACGGAAGATTCAAGGCCACCACGTGCATGCCGTAGTACGGCCTGCCGTCATCCTTCCAGCTCACGGAGCAGCGCAATCCGCGGCCGTCCCAGGCATACTCCCGGCGCAGAGCCGGGTACTGCGGATCCGTGTGCGGCTGCTGGAGCACTAGCGCACCGTGGTCCACCACGACCGACTTGGCGGCCGCGTGCTCCCAGTCGGCGGGGGCCGGCCACACCCAGCGCTTCTGGGGCCCCAGCCAAAACCGGTGTCCGCCCCAATTCGGCGACACATCGTGCGCATCCGGCATCGGCGCGGAGTCGGGTGCGTTCAGAAGATTGAAACTGCCATCGGCCGCCCCGAGGTAGACCAGCCGGCAGCGCGCCTCCGACACCACCGCCCGCACCTCGCCGTGAACCGACTCCCACGCCGGCTCCCCTTTCCAGCGCGTGCGATGCCACGCCGCAACCGAGGCACCGCCCCCCGCAAACGCGGAGGCCGTCACCACCGACATACACACCAAGGCCAAACGACCAGAATTCCAGGAAAACATCTTAGTTTAACGTTGAATCAGAATTGATAGCGCCCGCTGCTCAGGTTTGCCGAGTCAAAAAGGGCCCGCGCGCTCCCGGTTCTATTTCTCAGTCCCTCGGGTTTTTCCACCCGAAAACGCAGGCCGGGCCCCCGGTCGCCACTCGCACGTTGGGTGGCCGTGTCGTTGTCCCGCAATCCGGTCTTTCGCCTGCTTCGGCACGGCCTCGGTAAAAAAGCCGCCCTCCATCCTTTTCCCATCGACGGAGGGCGGCCCTGACTGGACCTAGCCGTTTGTGCCTCGGAGCTTCAGCCTCACCGTTTGTAGAGCGGGCGGGCCGTATATCGCGTGTGAAGCAATTGGTGTGCCCGCCCCGCGAGCGGCTTGCCCAGAAATTCATCGTACAGCCGGATTACTTCCGGATTTTCGTGGGAACACCGGATCTGGCGATCACGATCATCCTGATACAGGCCCGCCATGCGCAGGCGCCGACGTTCATCGTCCACCCCGTAAGGCTGCCCGCCGCCGCCGATGCAGCCGCCCGGGCAGGCCATGACCTCGATGAAATGATAGGGTGTCTCCCTGCCCGCGCGCCGCGCTTCGCGCACCCGGTCCAGCACGACCTCCACATTCGCCAAGCCGTGCGCCACCGCCACCCGGACGGTCTGGCCATCGATGTCGACGCTGCCCTCCTTCACCCCCTTCAATCCGCGCACCGCCTCCAGCTCGATCGACTCCAGCCGCCGTCCCGTCCCATAGGCATAGGCCGTCCTCACCGCCGCTTCCATGACGCCTCCGGTCGCCCCAAAGATCGTCCCGGCTCCCGAGTACTCACCCAGGATCGAGTCCGAATCCCCGTCGGGCAGTTTCAGGAAATCGATGCCCGATTGCTTGAGCATGCGCGCCAATTCTCGGGTCGTCAGCACCACGTCGACGTCCGGGAATCCCGAGGCCTGCATCTCCTCGGTGCGCGAGAGTTCGTACTTCTTCGCCGTGCACGGCATGATCGAGACCATGACCATGCGCGCCGGATCGATCCCCAGCTTCTGGGCGTAATAGGTCTTCGCGAGCACGCCCATCATCTGCTGGGGGGACTTCGCCGTGGAGAAATTGTCGATGAAATCGTAGTGGTTCTTCTCCATGAAGTCCGTCCACGCGGGGCAGCAGGAGGTGATGAGAGGGAGGGCGCTGCGGCGCTTGGTGAAACGTTCCACAAACTCGCTGGCCTCCTCGACGATCGTGACGTCCGCCGAGAAATTGGTGTCGAACACCGCCTCGAACCCCAGCCGGCGCAGCGCCGTGTAAAGCTTGCGCGTGAGGTTGGTGCCCGGGGGCAGCCCGAAGGCCTCGCCGACCGTCACGCGCACCGAAGGGGCGATCTGCACGACACAAACCTTGTCGGGATTCTTGAGCCCCGCCCAGACCGTCGCCGTGTCGTCCTTCTCCACGATCGCCCCAGTCGGACAGTGCGCCGAGCACTGGCCGCATTGCACGCACGGCGACTCTGCCAGCGTAATGTCCCCGGCCGGGGCCATTCGGGTGTTGATGCCGCGATCAAGGAACGACAGCGCCCAGACGTTCTGGATCTCCTGGCAGACCTGAATGCACCGGCCGCATTTGATGCACTTGGTAAAGTCGATGACGATCGAGTTGGTGGACGTGTCCGGAGGTACGTCCTTCACGTAGCGCTTAATCTTCTCGAGCGTGATATTGAAGTCCGCCGCGAGGGTCTGGAGCTCGCACTCGCCGTTGCGTCCGCAGGTGAGGCACTCATGGGGATGATTGGAGAGGATCAGCTCGAGGGTCGAGCGGCGCACCTCGACGATATCGCGGTCGTGCGTGGTGATTTCCATTCCGTTGTCGAGTGGTGTGCTGCACGCGCGGATCAGGCGGCTGCCTCCCTTGTTGCGCACGATGCACAGTCCGCAGGCGGCGGTCGGCAGAAGATCCCGGTGTTTGCACAGCGTGGGGATCCTGACCTGCACCTGGCGGGCCGCCTCCAGGATCGAGGTTCCCTCGGGCACTTCCACGGGAAGGTCGTTGATGATCGCTTTGATCATGACGCGGCGACGCCCGCGGCCACCGGCTGCCGGGCGGGCGTGGAGGACGGGGTTCGGGACATTTTTCGGGCGTAGGCGGGTCCGCCCTCGATATAGGCGCGGTATTCCTCCTCGAAATACCGCAGCGTGGACAAGACCGGGTTAGGCGCCGTCTGACCGAGCCCGCACAGCGAGGCACGCTGCATGGCGAGGCAGATGCGGCGCAGTGTGACGAGGTCCTCGGGAGACCCGCGTCCCCGCGATATCCGGTCGAGGATCTGGAGCATCTGGTAGCCGCCGATGCGGCAGGGAGCGCATTTGCCGCAGGATTCGTCGACGCAAAAGCGAAGGTAGAATTTCGCGACGTCGACCATCGAATCCATTTCGTCCATCGCGAGCATCCCACCGGAGCCCATGATCGACCCCAACTGCTGGAGCGTCTCGTAGCTCACGGCTGTGTCGAGGTGCTTCTCCGGTATGACGCCGCCCGAGGGTCCGCCCGTCTGCACTGCCTTGATCTGGCGGTCGTCGAGCACACCGCCGCAGATTTCGAAGATGATGTCGCGGAGGGTCGTGCCCATGGGAACTTCCACCAGCTGGGCGTTCTTCACCTTGCCTGTGACAGCGAAGACCTTGGTGCCACGGGACTGCTCCGTGCCATAGCGCGCGTACCATGCGCCGCCGTTGAGGATGATCGCAGGAATGTTGGCGAGCGTCTCGACGTTGTTGATGGCGGTGGGTTTCCCCCAGAGCCCCTTGACCGACGGGTAAGGCGGCCTCGGGCTCGGGCTGCCCCGGCGTCCCTCGATCGAGGCGATCAGCGCCGTTTCCTCCCCGCAGACGAAAGCGCCTGCGCCGAGCCTGACCTTTGCTTCGAACGTGAAGGCGCTGCCGAGGATGTTGGGGCCGAGGAGGCCGCACTCGCGGGCCTGGGTGATCGCGCGCTCTACGCGCTCCACCGCCTTGGGATATTCGGCGCGGATGTAGAAATAGCCCTTGGACGCACCCATCGCGTAGGCGGCGATCATCATCCCCTCGAGCACCGAATGCGGATCGCTCTCCAGCACGCTGCGGTCCATGAAGGCCCCGGGATCGCCCTCATCGCCATTGCAGATGACGATGCGTTCGTCGGAGGGCTGGGATGCGGTGATCTGCCATTTGAGCCAGGTCGGGAAGCCCGCGCCTCCCCTGCCGCGAAGTCCGCTCGCCTTCATCTCGGCGACCACGTCCTCGGGTTTCATCTCGCGCAAGGCGCGCGCAAGGCCCTGGTAGCCCCGCGCATGGCGGAGGGTGTCCTCAATGCTGTCCGGATCGATCCGCCCGCAATTTCGGAGCACCACCCGCACCTGCCGGTCGGGATCCTTCACCAACAGGTCCTCCACGAGTCGCCCTTCGATCACCGACAGGTCGACGATCCGGGCGATATCCGGCGCCAGCACGTTCGTATACGTGACCGCCGAGGGCAGAAGCTGGACCGCCATCCCCTGGTCGTACAACCCGAGATCCAGCGCGCGGACGACCTGCACCCGCTCCCCGAGCCCTTTCCGCTTCAACTCCTCCACCAGTGAAAACTGCAGAAACTCCGTCTTGTTTCCGGTCTCGGCCCCGGTGTCGCGAACGAGGATGTGCGTCACCGGCCCTTCAAGTTCGCCGCGCCGGGCTCGCGTCGCAATCACGTGATCGTCGATCAGCCTCCCGGCTGCGGCATGCTCGCGCACGATGCCCTCGGCGACACGCTCCGTCACCCGCCCATAGGTCACATGGGGCATTCCCGAGCACTGGATCTCGACCACGGGATCCGCGAACGAATAGCCCACCGAACCCACGCTCTGAACCGGGATCGTCAACCCGGCCTCGTCCCGGACACGAATGAGCGCGTCATGGATCGTCTCCGCGCCCGCCGCAATTCCACCGGTGTCCATCTGCACCCGAATCCAGTCGAGTTCCCTGGGGTGCGCCACGGACAGCGCTTCCAACTCGGCAAAGGTGAGCGCTTTCATGCCCTGCCCCCCGTCTTTTTCGCCGCATCCAGCAGGCCCGAGATATCCGAACTTTTCACCCGCCCGTGGGTTTTCCCATCCACGACCACCGCCGGCGACATGCCGCAGCATCCGATGCAGCGCACGACGTCGAAATGAAATTCGCGGTCCTGGGTCGTCTCCCCTTCGCCCACGCCGAGCCGGGACTGCACCTCATGAATCAGGTCGGCGGCGCCCTTCAGGTAGCACGCCGTGCCGTTGCAAACCACCACCGTGTGGTTCCCCGGAGGCTGGAGCTTGAAGTAGTGATAAAAGGTCAGCACCTCGTAGATCCGCGCGAGTTTCACTCCGAGTTCGCGCGACAACTCCATCGCCGCCTCGCGAGGCACGTAGCCGTATTCGTTCTGAATCGCGTGGAGGATCATGATGAGGTTGCCCTCCTCCCCGCGCCAGGCATCCACATGCCTGAGCACGTCGCGCCGCAGCGTGCTGTCGAGCTTGCCCTGGATCCGGCGGATCTTCTCAAGCCGCATTTCGATCAGACGCGCCAGTTGATCCGAAACATCGCGCGGGATGAAACCGTGGCGGCGCTCCACCTCATCGAGAATTCCGAGCAAGGCTCCCTCGTCGCAATGGGCGAGATCAACAGAGCCACGCTCGTGGCTATCGGCCGGAACCGTCGTCGGGGTTGGGGTCATGACGACTTCCTAGAAGTGAAATCATCCAATCCCTCTACGCCCACCTACACAATGCGCACTCCACGAGCCGGGCGGCAAAGTAGGCAGCCTAACGCCAAAAATTAACCCACCTTACTCGACCGCGACAAAACGTCCGTCGTGCAGACGCACCCGACGGGATGTGCGTGCGGCATGAACGGCGTTGTGGGTGACGAGCACCAGCGCCGTCGAAGTCTCCGCGCAGAGTCCGAGTAGCAGTTCCATCACGGCCTCTCCGGTATGCTCGTCGAGGTTGCCGGTCGGCTCGTCGGCGAGGATGAGTTTCGGCCGGTTCATGAGCGCGCGTGCCAGGGCCACGCGCTGGCGTTCGCCGCCGGAAAGCTGATTGGGGAGGTGATGCAGGCGTTCGGCCAGGCCCACCTTCGCGAGCAGCGCGTCGGCGCGCGCGCGCGACTCGCGATCGACCTTCCCGGCAATGCGGCTGGGCATGAGCACATTTGCCCGCGCGTCCAGCTCGGGGACGAGGTAAAAGGACTGGAAGACGATACCGATCAGCGCCCCGCGCCGGCGCGGAGCGAGCGTCGCCGAGCCGTCCCAGACGATCTCGCCCGAATCCGGGGCGTCGAGCGCCGCGAAGAGATTCAACAGGGTCGATTTTCCCGAACCCGATTCGCCGCGGATGCTCACGCTCTCGCCCGCCGAGACGTCGAGATCCACGCCGCGCAGCACCTCGATGCGGCGGTCGCCGCTGGGGAAGCTCTTGAAAAGCGCTCGGGCGCTGATGATGGGGTCGGCCATGGCGCTTATTCGCTTCTCAGTGCATCCACCGGTTTCATACGCGACGCGATCAGCGCCGGGACCAGGCCCGCCAGCGTGGAAAGCAGCATCGCGGATAGGATGATGATCACGATGTCGCGCGGATCCGAGTGCGCGGGAAGTTGATTGAACTGATAAAATCGCTCGAGCACCTGCTTGCTTCCGGTGAACCGGGTCAGCAGCTCCACCGCGTCGTTGCGGAAATGCAGCAGGGTGAATCCGAGCACCATGCCGACCGCCGTTCCCACGACGCCGACCGCCACGCCCTGCAGGCAGAAGCACAGCGCAACCTCTCGCCGTTCGGCTCCCAGCGCCGCGAACAGGCCGATCTCGCGCGTCTTCTTGAGCACAAGCACCAGCAACAGGCTCATCGTCAGGAACGCCGCCACCAGCACCACAAAAAGCATGATGAACAGCATCATGTTCTTCTCGAGCTGGAGCACCCACAGGAAATCCTTGTTGATCTCGTACCACGATTTCGCCCGCAGTCCCGAGTCCGCCGAAAAACTCGCGTTGAGCCTCGCCGCCGCCGCATCCGCATCCACCCCGGGCTTTAGCCTGATGTTGATCCCGTGCACGGCGTTTCCGAGGCCGTAGAGGTCCTGCATCGTACGCAGCGTGCAGATCATCACGCTGCTATCGAGCTGCTGATGCCCGATCTCGAGGATGCCGACGACCTTCAGGACCCGGGGAAGCACGATTTCGTCGCGCTTGAGTTTTTCCAGGATGAGGGGCGTGTAGACCTCGATGCGGCTCCCCAGATGCGCGCCGATCGAGTCGGCCAGTTCATAACTGAGAATCGTCGAGTCGTCGTCGAGGTCGTCGAGACTGCCCGCGCGGATGTATTTGCGCAGGGGGATGACCTTTTCGATGCGATTGACATCGATGCCCTCGATCGAGGGATAGGCCGGCTTGTTCTCGTTCTCGATCATCACCACTCCCTCCGCAAACGGAGTGGCCGCGGCCACACCTGGCACCTTCTCGATTTCCGCGAGCACCTTGTGGGGGTGCTCGATGAACGACGAGGAACGCACCTGCACGTCGCCCTGGGTATCGACAATCATCCTGCGAATCTGGGCGCCGAAGCCCCCCATGACACCCAGCACGAGAACCAGAAGCGCCACGCCCAGCGCCACGCTCAACACCGAGATCGCCGTGAAGAAGGGAAACCGTTTCCCGGAGGGAAACAGCTGCTTGAGGGCGAGGTAGAGGTACCACGGCATGAGTAATCGGCCTCAGCCCAGGCGAGGGAACGCCCTCGGCTTCGGAGCGAGGGCAGATACTTGGGTCGTGGCATCCATGAGGGTCGAGAGGGCGAAAGGCTGGCACATGGCGGGACCGGGGCAAGACCGACCCGCAACCAGTGCTGTGCGCTCAGGCCTTGGCGTCGGGCCTCAACTGAGGGAACAGAATCACGTCGCGGATGCTTTCGGCGCCGGTCAGCAGAATGCACAGCCGGTCAATGCCCACCCCCATGCCGCCTGCGGGGGGCATGCCGTGCTCCAGCGCAGTCAGAAAATCCTGGTCCACATTCTGGATCTCCTCACCCGCCTGTGCTTCGAACATGCGGCGCTGCACGTCGGGATCGTTTTGCTCCGAATAGGCGGGCGCGATCTCCATGCCGCCAATCGTCAGTTCAAAGACGTCCAGCGTATCCGGATCGTCCTGACTGATCTTGGCGAGCGGGCACAGCTCCTTCGGTAGATTCAGCACGAAGGTGGGCTGGATGAGCGTAGGCTCGATGCGCTTTGAGAAGATTTCGTTGGTGATCTCGAAGTCCTCCCAGGCCGGGTTCACCGCCAGGCCCATCGCCTCGACCTTCGCGATCTTTTCGGCCTTGGAGCGTGCAAACCAGTCCTTGTCGCCGGTCGCCTCCACGATCAGGTCCTTGTACTTCACCTCGCGCCAGTCTCCGCCAAATTCGATTTCCTGACCGCTCGCCGCATGTTTGATCCGCGTGGTGCCGAGCACATCGCGGCACAGCGCCGTCAGCATGTCCTTGATCAGGGTCATCATCCCCCGGTGGTCGCTGTAGGCCTGATACACCTCGAGCATGGTGAACTCGGGATTATGTCGGCGCGAGAGGCCC
The DNA here is from genome assembly GCA_021780625.1 of bacterium. Next base: position 15,856 of record JAJXYI010000116.1, read on the forward strand.
TCGTTGCGGAAGTTGCGGCCGATCTCGAACACCCGATCGTAACCGCCCACGAGCATCCGCTTCAGATAAAGCTCCAGCGAGATGCGCAGGAAGAAGTCGCATCCCAGCGCGTTGTGGTGAGTCGTAAACGGCTTCGCCGCTGCTCCGCCTGCAACCGACTGGAGCACAGGAGTCTCCACCTCGATGAAGGACCGATCCTCCAGGAATCGGCGGATGCCCGACACGATCTTCGACCGCTTGATCAGGCGATCCCGGGATTCGGCGTTCACAATCAGGTCGAGATACCGCTGCCGGTAGACCTGCTCGGCATCCGTCAACCCGTGCCATTTTTCAGGAAGTGGTCGCAAAGCCTTGGATACCAGGACATAACGGTCAACTCGAACCGTGACTTCGCCGGTCTTGGTCTTGAACAGGGTGCCGGTGGCTCCGATGATGTCGCCCAGATCCAGCTTTTTGAAGGCGGCATAGGCCTCCTCGCCCACGAGATCCTTCTTCAGGTAGAGCTGAAGCTGTCCCTGTTGATCCAAGATCTTGACAAACTGGCTCTTGCCCATGTCGCGGATCGTGATCAGACGGCCGGCGACCGAGATGGGCACGGTGTAATCCTGGCCATCGACATAGGCCTTGACGGCATCTGCCGAAAAGGCGCTCTGTTCGCAGGTTGCGCGGAACGGATCGAAGCCCGCGGCCCGCAGATCGGACAACTTTTGGCGTCGCACTGCGTTCTGGTCGTGGGAAATGTCGGTCGGGATGTCGCTCATGAATTGAATCGCGCAGCCTGAGTAAGGCGTCGGTGCTGGGCAAATCGAAATTCCTGCCCCCTTGAATCTACCCTCAAGTTTTCGCTTGCCGCCCTCCCCGCCAGTCTGGATTGTCCCGGGCTTGCGTTAGTGGAAATCCGCCGGTTGCGGGTTCCCGCCATGTCTGGTCTCGCATCCCGCGGGATTGGAACGGTGAAGTCGGCTGGAGTCTCGGATCTTTCGAGGCAAAAGCGGGCGGCACGGGGGCCAAAAGCTCCCCTACAGACGTGCAAATCCAACAACCAACAACATGTCTACAGTCGTCATTAAGAACGAGATCATCAACGAATTCAAAAACCACGAGAAGGACACCGGCTCGAGCGAAGTCCAGATCGCGCTGCTGACGGCCCGGATCAATCATTTGACCGAGCACCTGCGCACGCACCGCAAGGATTTCCATTCCCGCCGCGGCCTTCTCCAGATGGCTTCCCGCCGTCGCAAGCTGCTTGATTACCTCAAGCGCACGAATCTCAACCAATACAACGAGATTCTGCAAAAGCTGAGTCTCCGCAAGTGACCCTTTGCCCGCGGGCGACCTGCCGATCAGGTCGCCCGTGGTCGTTTTAACGCGACACTCGCCACGCCAGACACGGGACATTTCCGAGTGCTTCTTCCTCCAGGCGAAGGAGGCGGCACCCGGGAATCTCTCGGGTCTGACCCGACGAGGAGCAATTCCAGAGGCAGGCCGCAGCGCCCGCCTTGGTCTCCTGAAAAGCTCATCCGCAGCCGCCCGTACACCGGGTGCGCCGCGTGACACCCTATCAGTTCACATTCCCGAGGCGCCTCGATGCCGCGCGCCTCGCTTTCTCGCGTAATCCCGGAGGCCACCGATAATCCAGGCCCCCACCCCAGCCGGCATCATTCCAACCCATCGTTCAATGAATCAGAAATATTCCGTCCAAGTCCCCGAACTCGGCCTGTCGTTCTCCACGGGCTCCCTCGCCAAGTTCGCCAACGGCGCCGTCACCGTCACCTCCGGCGAGACCACCGTCTTCGTCTCCGCCACGGCCGCCAGCAACGTCAAGCCCGGTCAGGATTTCTTCCCCCTCACCGTCGACTACCGCGAGAAGTATGCCGCGGCCGGCCGCTTCCCCGGTGGTTACTTCAAGCGCGAAGGCCGTCCCTCCGAAAAGGAGATTCTCACCTCCCGCCTCTGCGACCGCCCGTGCCGCCCGCTCTTTCCCGAGGGCTTCCTCAATGAAGTCCAGGTCATCGGTCTGCTCCTCTCCGCCGACCAGCTGCACGAGTCCGATATCTGCATGGTGAACGGCGCCTCCGCCGCCCTCGCGATCTCCGACATTCCCTGGAATGGCCCCATCGCCTGCGTCCGCGTCGCCCAGATCGACGGCCAATTCGTCGCCAATCCCACCATCGAGCAGATGTTCCAGTCCTCGCTCGACCTGATCTACGTCGGCTCCGCAAAGGATATGCTCATGATCGAAGGCAGCGCCGACCAGCTGTCCGAAGAGCGTTTCATCGAAGCCCTGGAATTCGCCCACCAGGCCATCCAGCCGATCATCTCCGCCATCAACCAGCTCGTCACCCTGGCGGGCAAGCCGAAGGCGAAGTTTGACCTCGTCACCGCCAAGCCCGAAGCCCGCGCGATCATCGAACGCGTCGTCGGCGGCAAGGTGGCCGACGCCATCTTCGGTTTCGAAAAGCAGGTCCGTTCCGCGAACATCAAGGCCCTCAAGGAAGAGGCCGCCGCGGCCCTCAAGGCCGAGCTCGGCGAAGGCAAATACGCCGATCACGACATCAACATCGTCTTCGAGGACCTCCAGTACAAGGTCTACCGCAAGACCGTCCTCGAGCGCGGTCTCCGCGCCGACGGTCGCGATGCCAAGGCGCTGCGCCCGATCTCCTGCGAAGTCGGCGTCCTCCCCCGTGTCCACGGAAGCGCCATTTTCCAGCGCGGCGACACCCAGGGCCTCGTTCTGACGACCCTCGGGCCCACCAAGGAAGCGCAGGACATGGACGGCCTCACGGGCGGCGCCACGTCGAAGAGCTTCATCCTTCACTACAACATGCCGCCCTTCACGGTCGGTGAGACGGGTCGCTTCGGCGCCGCCGGACGCCGCGAAATCGGCCACGGCGCCCTCGCCGAGCGCTCCCTCGTTCCCGTGCTCCCGCCCGAGGACGCCTTCCCCTACTCAATCCGCGTCACCTCCGAGATCATGGCCTCCAACGGCTCGACCTCGATGGCGTCGATCTGCGGCGGCTGTCTTTCGCTCATGGACGCCGGCGTCCCGATCATCGCCCCGGTCGCGGGCATTTCCTGCGGTCTGATGACCCAGAACGCCGCCGACGGCTCGATCGAAAAGTGGGTCACCATCACCGACATCCTCGGCGAGGAAGACCACTTCGGCGACATGGACTTCAAGCTCGCGGGCACGACCAAGGGCATCACCGGCTTCCAGCTGGATCTCAAGATCAACGGCCTGCCCTTCGAGATCGCGAAGACGGCCATCTTCCAGGCTCGCGATGCCCGCATCGAGATCCTCAAGAAGATGCTCGCCGCCATCCCGGCTCCCCGCGCCCAGCTCAGCACCTACGCCCCGCGCATCCAGACCGTCCAGATCAATCCCGAGAAGATCGGCCTGCTCATCGGACCCGGTGGCAAGACCATCCGCCGCATCGTCGAGGTCACCGGCGCGCAAATCGACATCGCCGATGACGATTCCGGCAAGGTCTTCATCTATTCGAACAATGCCGACGCGATGAACCGCGCCGTGCAGGAGATCGACGGCCTCTGCGGCGGCGGTCAGCAGATCGAGGTTGGGAAGACCTACAACGGCCGCGTCACCTCTACCAAGGAGTTCGGCGCCTTCGTTGAGTGCATGCCCGGCAAGGAAGGTCTCGTCCACATCAGCGAACTCGCCGACTTCCGCGTGCGCCGCACCGAGGACGTCGTCAAGGTTGGCGACTCGATCTGGGTGAAGTGTGTCGGCGTCGACGAGAAGACGGGCAAGGTCCGTCTTTCCCGCAAGGCCGCCATGAAGGAACGCGAGCAGGCTGCCCAGCAGCCGGCGCCCGAGTCCGTGGCTCCCGCCGCCGAACAGCAACAACAGCAGCAGTAAGCGAACGGGCCCCGCACGGGGGCCCCCCTTCTGCGAAACGAGCCCCGACGGAGACCTTCCGCCGGGGCTCTTCGTTTTCAGGTCACGGGACAGGAGTGAACCCCCGAGGCACCGTGGGCCGGCAACCGAAGGCAAAAGTCAGAGGAATGAACACGTTCACAACCAGCTTCGGGCACCTTCGGCTCCAGGTTGCGTGCGCCCATAGGCGCGCTCTCACCCGAGCCGGTAACCCAGACGCCCGCTTTCGTGGTCAACTTTCAGACCGACCTCCGCTGCTCTGTGAGTCCTTCCCTCTGCCCGGCTCAGTTCATGAAGAGCCACTGACCGAAAGAGCCCTGGTAGAAACCCAGCACGACGGTGAACGCCGCAAGGAGCGTGAGCGCCACATAGGCGGCCAGCGTGATGTTGATCCGCGCCGGCTGGGCGGGTGCGCCTTCGGCGCCGGCGGTCCGCCAGGTGCGGAAGTAGGCCGACTTGATCCAGCCAAAATAGTAGTAGATCGAAACCACAACGCCGCCGACCGCGATCATCAGCAGCGGATAGAGCCCGGCCTTGAACGCAGAGATGAAGATCAACAGTTTCCCGATGAAGCCAGCCAGCGGAGGTATACCTGCGAGCGAGCCCAGACCGATGGCCAGCACGGCACCCAGGAAAGGCTCGCGCTTGGCGAGGTCCGCATAGTGGTCGAGATCCTGGTCGGCGTCGTTCTCGCCGGCTACGTGCACCATCACGCCGAACACCGCCATCGCCGCCAGGAGGTAGGCGAAAAGGTAGAACAGGATCGCGGAAAGCGCCATCGGCACAGTGTAAAGCGCAATCACGCCCAACATTAGGAAGCCCGCGTGCGAAACACCGGACAGGCCCATGATGCGCTTCACGTTGTACTGGGTCAGTGCCGCGAGGTTGCCGAAAATGATCGTCATTCCCGCGAGGATACTCAGCACCCAAACCACCAGGCCCTCATAGGGGGCGAAGACGACCTGCGTAAGCGTCAGGAGCACCGCGAAGCCGGCGGCCTTGGAGCCGACCGCCAGGAAGGCGGTCACGGGGGTCGGCGCGCCCTGATAGACGTCGGGAATCCAGAACTGGAAGGGAAACGCGCCGATCTTGAAGGCCACTCCCGAGAGCACCATCACGATGCCCACGCTGGCGATGAGGTTGTCGGGATTCTGATGCAGGAAGTTCCGCATCGCCTCGAAGCTCATTGCATCCGAGGAGGCCCCGGGCAGCCCGCGCGTGCTGGCGACGCCGTACAGCAGCATGATGCCGAAGAGCATGACCGCGGAGCTGAGGCCACCCATGATCAGGTACTTGAGCCCGGCTTCAAGCGAGGCCGAGCTGTTCCTGAAGTAACTGACGAGAACGTAAAAGCCGATCGTGACGGTCTCCAGCGCGACGAACAGCATCACGAAGTGATTCGCCTGGGCGAGGAGCATCATCGCGGCGGTCACCACCAGCACGATGGAGAAGAACTCGATTCGCGGCAGCGTGCGGCGCCGCAGCGAGATCGTGCCGAGCAGACTCACGAGGATCGAAGTCAGAAGGAAGAAGATGCGCAGGAACTGGCCGACGGATGAGTGGCGGAGCAGCCCGTTGAAGGACTCGAAATCGACGCTGGCGCGCAGCTCGAGCATGAGCGCGCACATGATGCCGAGCTGGGCGGCGATCGAGATGGCGGGGATGACCTCGTGGTTCTCCTTGTCGAGCACGAGTTCGAGCACGAGCAGCGCAAGTGCGGTCAGGCCCAGCATGAGCTCGGGCAGGATGGCCATCCATGCGTTGGCGGCGGCGGCTTGATGCAGAAAATCGAAGGGCATGGGAAAGGAAAACCGTGGATCGTGTGGTTTCGGGAATTAGGTTCAGTGAACGTCAGCGCTGGCACACGCCACCGTCGGCCACCGGACACGAGGCGCCGGAGACAAGCGTTTGGTTGATGGGCGTCGAAATGGTCTTTGGCGCGAAGCCGATGACCAGCAGCGCGGCCAGCAGTATCAGCGCCGGAATCCGCTCGCCCCAGTTCAGATCCGTCACCGGTTTCTCGGCGGCGACCTTGGCAAAGCTCTCGCTGGGCTGTCCGAAGAATACCTTGGCGGCGGCCCGCAGGCCGTAGATGGCCGAGATGACGACCCCGCTGACGGCGATCACGGTGTACACCTTCGAGAAGGGCCAGGCCGCGACAAAGATCGTAAGTTCCCCCCAGAAATTGCCGAAGCCGGGCAACCCGATGCTGGCGAGCATGGCCGCGACAAAATAGGCGGCGAGCACCGGAGCCTTTTGGGCGAGTCCACCCATTTCATCGAAATCAAAGGTCTGCGTGCGGTGGTAGACGCTCGTGGACAGGAGGAACAGCAGCGCGACCGAGAGCCCGTGCGCCACCATCAGGAACACCACGCCGCCCAGGCCCGCCGTCGAGAGGGTCGCGATGCCGAGGAAGGCGTAGCCCATGTGCATGACCGAGCTATAACCGATCATCTGTTTGAGATCGCGCTGGGCCATGGTCACCAGGCCGACGATCAGGATGTTGCCCACCACTGCCAGCAGCGCCAGGACGACAATCCAGTTGGTGGTGATGCCACCCTGCCAGGCGACGGGCAGGAGAAAATGCGGAATATAAGTCGTGGGGATCGTGACCGCCGCCAAACCGCCCATGGGCAGCAGGGGGAGCACAAATTGGATCATGCCGTAGAGACCGAACTTCTTGAGCACACCCGCGTGCAACATGGACGCCGAACTGGGCGCGGCGCCGTAGCCAA
>JAJXYI010000648.1 GCA_021780625.1 bacterium
GGGTGAGCGACCGGGTGGGACTGGCGGTGCGCAATTACTTCGATGGGCAGGCTGCGGTTCTGAGAAGCGCACGGGCGCTCTTCGATGCAAGCGACGACGTGTCGCCCCAGGACTGGAGCACCTTCGCACATTCGATGCTCCGCAATTCCCAATCGGGAATCGACCGAGTCCTGTATTTTTCGCGGGCGTCATCCGGTACCGCGCAACTGGTCTACTCCGCGGACAGCAAAGGCCGGGTGGCCGACGGTTCGCTGTCGAGCCGCGTGCTCGGCGACCTCTCCCAGGACCTCGGTCAGCGGTCCACGCCATCCGACACCGTGCGTCTCCTGCGGATTGGATCGTCCACGATCGAGACCTTCATTGCGGTCTATCCGCACTCGGCCCCCGATCGCCCGCTCTCCGCGGCCACATCCAAACCCATGGGCTGGGTCGTCCTCGTGGACACCGGCAGCCAACTTGGCGCCACCATCGAGCGCCAGCTCGATCCAGGGACGGCCTACCGTCTCAGACTCGAGGGTTCGACCATCGACTGGCTCTCCCAGGGATTCGAGCCCCCCCAGGCGCCCTCGCCGAAGTCGTCCCTCCAGCGGCGCGTGGAAGTGCTCGGCACGCCGGCCGAGCTCACGATCGGATTCCAACCGGGCGCCGGCGTCACCCAACGCTCCATGCTGAAGGTCGTCCTGGTGGCCTCCGTGGGCACCCTCATGACCCTGCTGGCCGCCGCGCTCACCTGGTCGCTTGCATCCGGCCGCCGGAGGATCGAGCGGGCGGCTGACGAGATGACGCGCGAGCTCCAGAAGGCGGTATCCGAAAGCATGCGACTGCAGGAGGAGATACGCCGGAGCGAGGGCGTGCTCAAGATGACCTTCGAAAACACGCCGATCGGGTTGATGTGGGTCAGCCGCGGGCCCGATGGGGCCGCCCAGCACCGCGCAAACGACGCATTCCGCCGGTTGTCGGGCCTCTCACTCGAGGATGATGCACGATTCGAATCGATCCTCGAGAACGTGCATCCCGAGGACCGGCCCGGACTGGTCGAGTCCCACGCCAGCCTGGAGTCGAGGGCCACCGACGGCTACACCATCGAGTTGCGCTTCGAACACGTGGCGGATCACACGATCTGGGCGGACTACACCGTGCACCGCTTTCGCCGCGACGACGGCGGGTATCAGGAGATTCACTCCCTGGCCGACATCACGGACCTCAAGGCGGCCACCCGCGACCTTCTGGGGGCGAAACTCGCCGCAGACGAGCTGAACGAACAGTTGGAGTCGGCCATTGCACGCGCCCAGCAGAGCGCGCTGGAGGCCAACCTCGCAAGCCAGGCAAAGAGCGCCTTCCTCGCCACGATGAGTCACGAAATCCGCACGCCGATGAACGGTGTGATCGGCATGACATCGCTCCTGCTGGAGACGGACCTGACACCGGCCCAGCGCGATTTTGTGGAGACGATCCGGACCAGCGGCGACTCGCTGCTGACGATCATCAACGACATCCTCGACTACTCGAAGATCGAATCCGGCAAGCTCGAACTGGAAAACGAACCGTACAGCATCCGCGAGGTGGTCGACAGCGTGCTGGAGCTGCTCTCGGCGCGGGCCGCGGAGAAGGGACTGGATCTCTACACGGACGTCGACACGGCCGTACCGTTGCAGGTCCGCGGCGACTGCACACGCGTCCGGCAGATCCTGATGAATCTCGTGGGAAACGCCCTGAAATTCACCTCACAGGGCGAGGTCGAGGTCTCCGTGCGGCTGGGCATGCCGCCACCTCCGGTCGCGGACGATCCATTCGGCGCCCCCTTCGCCTCGACTGCGAGCGAGGCGCCAGCGCAGGCAATCGCCGACGGACGCATGGCGCTGCATGTGGCGATTCGCGACACCGGCATCGGCATTCCGGAGGAAGGCATGGGCCGACTGTTCCAGTCGTTCAGCCAGATCGATGCATCCACGACCCGTCGCTTTGGAGGAACGGGGCTCGGGTTGGCGATTTCGAAACGCCTTGCCGAATTGATGGGCGGCAGCATGTGGGCGGACAGCAAGGTCGGAGCGGGATCGACGTTTCACTTTACCCTCCTCCTCGATCCGGCGCCGATCGACGGAGCGCGGCGCGACGCGCTGTTCCCAGGCAAACGTGTGCTCTGGATCGACGATCGTCCCACGAGCCGTCGAATCGCCAGCCAGTGGGCCCGCGCCTGGGATCTCGTTTTGGACACCGCCGAAAGCGCTGACGACGCAGTGGGGCATCTGCGGGCGAGTCCCGGATTTGATGCGCTGGTGGTGAACCTCCGATGCTCCCCCGAGGAAACGAGCCGTCTGCTCAAGCTCATCCGCGAGGATCCGAAGGTGGTGCACACACCGGTCATCCAGATGCTCGGTTATGCCCAGCGCAACAGCGACGGCCGTCCCCATTCCGACTCGAACCTCCCCAGACCCTGCAAGCAATCGGCCCTCAATGCCGCATTCGCCAGGATCTTCTCGCCACACTCCGCGGAGGCATCCGCGGGTGCGACGCGAATCCGGGAGGACTCCTCGACGGATCCCCTGCCCTCCCTTTCCGTGCTCCTCGCCGAGGATAATGTCGTCAACCAGAAGGTCGCATTGAGCATGCTCAAGCGCCTGGGGTACGAGGCCGACCTGGCCTCCAACGGACTGGAGGTGCTCGAAGCCGTCGAGCGCAAGTCTTACGACGTCATCCTGATGGACATGCAGATGCCCGAAATGGGCGGACTCGAGGCGACCGCCAAACTCCGGGAGGACGCGCGTTTCTCGCGGCAGCGGCCGTGGATCATCGCGCTGACCGCCAACGCCCTGAAGGAGTTTCGAAAGGACTGCGTCGACGCGGGCATGAACGATTACCTGAGCAAGCCCGTGAAGATCGAAGATCTGCGGGCGGCTCTGCGGCAGGTGCCACGGGCCTGAACGGAACGAGACGACTCAGGCCGCCGGAGCCCGGCTTCCGTTTCCACCATTGGCGCGACCAGCCAGGGAATTCCAGAGGTGCATCGCCTTCTCGCCCAGCAGCGACTTGGCACGCTGGACCTCGGCCTCGCGGGCGCGCCGGTTTTCCTCAGCCACCTTCGCGAGATCGTCGAGATTGTACAAATACACGTTTCCGTGCGACGAGACCGCCGGCTCGACGTCGCGCGGCAGGGCAAGATCCAGATACAGCAGCGGACGCGCGGGACGCCTGCGCATCGCGGCGGCGCTTGCGGAGGTTGAAATGACCGTGTTGGGCGCGGAGGTCGCGCAGACGACGATGTCGAAGTCGGCGAGCCGCTCTTCGCGCTGTTCAAAGGGAAGAGCTCCCGCTCCGAGTTCGGCGGCGAGCTGCGCCGCGCGGTCGAAATTGCGGCTGCACACGGTCAACGACGGAGCACCGCGGCTCTGGAAGGCCTTTGCGGTCTTTTCGCCGATCTCGCCCGCACCGACCAGAAGGACGCGCGTGCCCGAGAGGGAGCCGAAAATGTTTCCCGCGAGATCAACGGCCACGTTGGCGATGCTCACCTGGCCGGCGGTGATCGCCGTATTCGTGCGCACGTGTTTCGCCGCCTGGAACGCCTTTTGGAACACGCGGTTCAGCACCGCCCCGGTTGTCCCCTTGGACTGCGCCAGCGCGTAGGCATCCTTAACCTGGCCGAAAATCTCCGTCTCGCCGAGCATCTGCGAATCAAGGCCGCTCGCCACTTCGAGAAGGTGCAGCAGCGCGTTCTGGCCGCGCAGGTCGATGCAGAATTGGGCAAACTCAGCCTCGTCGAAATTCTGGCGCTCGCAGAAGGCCCGCCGGACCAGGTCGACGATCTGCGGGGACTGGGCGACTCCGTAGAATTCGACGCGGTTGCAGGTGTTGAGCAATGCGTACTCCGCGAGCCCCTCGAGGCGCGCCAATTCACCACGCAGCTGTTCCGCAGTCTCAGAGCTGACCGCGAGCCGCTCGCGAACCTCGATCGGTACGCGGTGGTGGGTCGCCCCAAGCACAAATATCTGGGCGGGATGGGTTGGGTCACTCATGGTGCGCCTGCTCGACTTGGGTCCGGTCCGGATACCGGCTGCGATTCACTGGATCGAGAGAAACCAGCGCTCCCAAATAAAGAACCACGCAGGCAATGGCAAAATAGTGTCCAACAAGCCGACCTTTGAGGCGGCCAACGAAAATCGCAAAATAGCCGGCCCAAACCAGAAATACCGCGATCACCTTGAGATGATCCACGGTGCCCTTGTCGATCCGCCAATAGAGGTACCCCACCCCCATCGCCACCGTAAACAGCGCCAGGCCAAAGCCCAGCAACCGGGTGCCGATCTGGTCGAGCTCGATCAATGAGGGGAGAAATGAAAACCAGCCGCTCAGGCGCTTCGACCTAAGGGAGTAATGACGAATAAGATGCAGGAGAGATGTTAATGCGAGCAGGCTGAATGTGCCGTAGCCAAACATGGCGAGACCGGCGTGCATCGGGACCCACGGATTGCTGTCGCTCAGCATCTTCGAATGCGTCGCATCCCATGAACCAAAAGAGAGCGAGATCGTGGCCAGGATTGCCGACAGGCCAGCAGTGAAATAGCCCAACATGCTCAACCGGAACGTGGCACCGATAAAGAGGTAGATGGTGGTCGCCGCCCAGCCGCAGAACTGGAGAATTTCAAACGAGTTACCAATCGGGCACGATTTCACCGCCAATCCTCGCATGAGGAGTCCGATCGATTGGAGGACGTATCCCACGACGATCACGCTGTACATGGTCACCCGTGAATGACGACGGGCCCGAACCAGGCAGAATGTGCCATACAAAAGGCCAAAGGCGTAGCAGGCAGCGGCTATCCAGAGAACCTGACGATCGGTTATTGGCATGGAATATCTCGAAAAACGATGACGAGCGGTCCTTCGAGTGCAAGCGCGGGGACTGCGCATCATTTATCCAATTCATTGCAAATTGCCTGCGTAGTCCCACGCCCCGAAACGCCAGCCGAACGGTCGCCGCAAACCACACGATAAACGTCTACCCCCGTCCGCCCCGCTGCCCTCAACTGGCCCCGGAGGTCCGCCTTGATTTCCCGTGCGAGGCACGGAAGCCGCCCTTTCCCTGGGTCCGTAGTTTGCCTGTCCCCAACTCGAGCGCGGGACCCTCGACAGCCAGCGACGACTATTTTGCCTGCTCATTTTCGGAGCGTATGAAGGCGGATTTGAGATCCATTTTTGCCTGTCCCCAATCTTGTACCCGAATTTTGCCAGCCCCCAATTTTGGCAGGGACTGGGCGGGTTTCTCTGCCTGTCCCTAATTTGAGGAATGCGGGGAGGATTGGGGCTCTTCGCGGTTGTTGTTTGCCTGTCCCTTGGAGAAGGGAGCGACAGGGGACTCGTGCAGGGATTGTCACGATTCCGGTGTTCAGGTACCATTCCTAAACCCCGAGTCGCCATGCACCACGATCCACTCGACCCTTTGCTCGACCGCTGGAACCGGGTTCCACCCGCTCCTCATCGGCTTGAAGCCGAAGTCTGGCGCCGCATCGCCGTGGAGGAATCCGACGAGCAGCGCCCCAGTCTCTGGGACCGAATCGACGCCGTGTTCCGCCGGCCGTCAT
>JAJXYI010000019.1 GCA_021780625.1 bacterium
TTTCGCTTCAGGATCTCGGCCACTTGGTTGATCTCGATTTTGGGCATGACAATCGGGCGTGTTGTGGCACACGAGAGGACACGAATGGACGCCAATGTAAAGGCCGGTCAGAACCCCGAGGAACTCTTCGACGTGGTGGACGAGCGCGATGCCGTCATCGGTCGCGCCACCCGCCGCGAAGTCCACGCCCGAAACCTGCTCCACCGCGCCATCCACGTGCTGGTCTTCGACTCGCATGGGCGGATCTTCCTGCAGAAGCGGTCGATGTCCAAGGACTCTGCCCCGGGAGCCTGGTGTTCCTCGTGCTCCGGCCACCTGGATGCGGGGGAGGATTACGACACTGCGACCGTGCGCGAGCTGCGCGAGGAGATCGGCATCGCCGTGTCCGAACCGCCGCAGCGCTGGCTCCGGCTGCGCGCCTGCGCGGAGACCGGCTGGGAATTCGTGTGGATTTACCGCCTGGTCCACGAAGGCCCCTTCACCCTCGACCCCGCCGAGATCGACCGCGGCGAGTGGTTCTCCACCGCGGAGGTCAGCCGGGGCGTTCTCGACCGGCCCGACGATTACGCCGAGTCCTTCCGCTACCTCTGGCCGCGCGTCGCCCTGGAGATCGGCGAGTGATCCCGCCTCCCGGAGGCCGGCTCAGCTTTCACGGCGGTCGCAGAGGGCCTTGATCTCCGCAAACTGCTTTGGCGAAAGCAGGCGTCGCGGAACCCGACGGGAAGCCTCCTCGAGCAGGCGGTCCCAATCCGCGTCGGAGGGAGTGTGGGTAAGCCAGGGATTGTGATGCCCTCCCTTGCGGGTCCACGACACGTTGCCGCCGTGCACTTCCGCAACGACCTGATACTTGCCTTCCTCGGGGTCCTTGTTCCACCAGCCGAATTCCGTCGCCATGCCCGGACCTAATGGCGAACAAGACCCCCGATTGGCCAGCGCAAACTCTCGCTTGGCTTTTCGCCCCCGCCGCCTTCCTTGTGGGGCATGTCCTTCCGCTGGCTCCTCCTGGGGTTGTTGCTCGTCTCACACGGTTTCGCCGACCAACAGGCCGACCGCATCGCCGCGATCCACGTGGCGGCGATCGGCGGCGACGAGGCCCTGAAGGCCCTCACCTCGCTTCGCGCCACCGGCGACATCCAGATCGCCGGCCAAACCATCGCGATGACCATGGTCGCACAGGCCCCCAACCACGTTTGGGTCGAAACCCGCACCCCCGGACTCATCAGCACCCAGGGCTACAACGGAAAGGACGCTCCCTGGCAGTGCGTCGACCACGCGCAGACCAAGACGGTTTCGACGATGGACTCGCTGGCCGCCAACGAATTCATCGCCGACGCCGACTTCTACGATCCGTTGTACGAGGCAGCCCAGCGCGGCTACACGCTCAAGGCCATGGAATCGCTGACGGTCGGCGGCAAGACCTACCTGCGTATCCATGTCTCGAATGCCAATTCGACGCCCTTCGAGCTCTGGCTCGACCCCGACACCTACCTGATCGTCCGTCAGGTCCGGATGCGTCTCCTGCCCGACGGCCGGGAGGTGCCTATCGAAACCCGCTTCTCCGATTTCCGGCCGGTCGGCGGGGTCCTCATGGCCTTCACGATCTCCACGTACGCCGACCACCGGAAGCTCCACGAGACCGACCTTGCGAGCATCGCGCCCAATCCGCCAATCGAGCCCGGTCTCTTCGACATCCCGAGCCAGCCCGCGAATCAGGACAAGAACTCCAACCCCTTCGCCCTGCACTGAACGCGCCGCACGCCCGACATGGAATTCGTTTGCCGGGGCCTTGCCGCCTAGTCGTGATGGATCGCCATGGCCCTCTTCGGCACCCTTTCCACGCTCCTCGCCCAGGCTCCCCGCAACGACTCGCTCCGGATCGGCCTCGACTACCTGCAGGATCTCCTGAAACCCGGTTCCGAAGCCCGGCAGCGGCTGGGACGAATCGCCGCCGGCGACACCCAGCGCGTCGAGCTCGGCGGAGGCGTTTTCGCCCTCGAGCAGGTTTACCTCACCAAACCCGCCAGCGAGGGCCGCTGGGAATCGCACCGCGCCTACATCGACATCCAGGCCGTGGCGGAGGGCTCCGAAATCATGGGCGTCTGCGATGTCGGCAGTCTCGTCGTCGACGAGGATCTCACGCCCGCAAAGGACCTCCTGTTCTACAAAACCTCCGATGCGGGAAGCCGCCTGCTCGTCGGCCCCGGCGAGGCCGCCATCTTCTTCCCGGCCGACGCTCACATGCCCTGCCTCCGCACCGCGTCCAGCCCTGCCCTCGTGCGCAAGAGCGTGGTCAAGGTGCCCGTGTTCTGAGCGACCGCGCCATGAACCTGGAAAACGCAGTTAACAGAAGGAAACGAAGATAACATAGACGGCCGAACCAAGTGATTATACGAAATCACCGGGCAAAAATCGACTCACCCAAACGGTGAATAACCCACCGCTCTCAATTCTGTGGTGAACTGTTTGTTCTTCGTTCCCTTCGTTGTCTTCTGTTCCATTCAATCGCCGTATCCAGGATGAATTACCGACATCAGTATCACGCGGGCAACTTCGCCGACGTGGCCAAGCACGTCCTGCTGATCCAGTTGATCCGCGGCATGCAGCGAAAGGAAAAGGGATTCCTCTACCTCGACACCCATGCGGGGCGCGGGCTCTACGACCTGTCTGCGGCGTCGCGCGGCGAGAGCCTCGACCGAAAGCCGGAGTGGCCGGAGGGGATTGGACGCTTGTGGGGGGCGACGGACCTTCCTGCGGCAGTGACCGACTATGTAGCGCTCGTCCGCACTTTCGACCGTGGCCGTGGAGCGGCCGCCGAGGCCGACGCTCCTGCGCACTATCCCGGCTCGCCGCTGATCGCCCTGGCCCTCGCCCGCCCGCAGGACCGGCTCGGCCTCTGCGAATTGCACCCGGACGAACTCGCGGGGCTCCGACGGGCCCTTCCACGAGCCCTGCGTTCCTCGGTCCAGGAACTCGATGGATACAAGAGCATCCGCGCCTTCCTGCCTCCGCCCGAGCGACGTGCCCTGGTTCTCATCGACCCGCCCTTTGAGGCCCAGGATGAATACGAGCGCATCCTCGACGCCCTCGCCGAAGGACTACGCCGCGCGCCCGGGGCGACCTTCGCCGTCTGGCATCCATTGACCGAGCGCGCCCGCAACGACGCCTTTCTCGACGGCCTCCGGGCCCTCCCGCTCCCCGCCACCTGGACCGTCGAATTTTCAGTCGCCGGCGACGACTCGCCCCTCCGCATGCGTGGGTGCGGGCTCCTGGTCGTGAATCCGCCCTGGCAATTGGACCGCGAGGTCGAACCCTGGCTACACCCTCTGGCACGGCGGCTCGCCCAACACCCCGGCGCCGAAGCATGCCTCCACTGGCTTGTGCACGAGTAGGCCCCCATTGACCTTTCCGGCGTTCAGCATAGCCTGACGTCATCGATCCCCCGCCTTCCGCGCTGCGCACGACGGAAGTCCCGCCCTCGATGGCCGGCGCGTCGGCGCGTGCCGTGTTTGTGCGTGAATCCCAAAACCGAAATTCAACCCCGGAGACCGAACAGAGAACACGGAGAAAGGCATTTACGTGAAAATCTTATATCCGAACCTTTTCACCTTCGAGGTGAGCGCCAATTCTATGCCTAGCCTCAACTTCAGGCTCTGTGACCTCTGTGTCTCCGTGGTTCAATTGCGGTTTTTAGGATGAATTGCGATGAGTCGCATCGATCTCCGCTACCTTATCGACGCCAAGTCGAAGATCATCAGCTTCGACTCGCAATGCGATGTCGCCTGCGAACGCGGCAAGCTCGGAGGTGACTTCTTCGACACCATTTCAGACGCCAACCTGCGCCACGTCTTCCGGCTCATTTTCGACCGAGTCCGAACGGATCGACGTGAAATCTGCCTCACGCTCCGCTGCGACACCCCGGCACTACGACGCGACGCCTACGTCCGGATTCGCCCCTTCGACGGAGATCAGGAGGGCATGCTCGAGATCGAAAACGGAACGCTCGCCGAAACGCCCCGACCGCCCGTCGCGCTCCTTGAGGCCGACACCCGGCGCGGCGAGTCGTTCGTCACCATTTGCAGCTGGTGCAAACAGGTCAAAGTGGGTGACGACGAGTGGGTCGAAATCGAGGAGGCCGTCCAGCGCCTGCATCTCTTCGGTCAACCCGTCCTCCCCAGGTTGACGCACGGCATGTGTCCGACCTGCTACCAACGTTTGACTGCGATGGCGGCCGGTCCGTCGGTGCAACGGCAGCCGCCGTCAATGGATGCGAGTCGCGCCCCGAAAAACGCGCAGGGACGCTCGACCACGCCACCGGGGAGTGACGCATAACCTCCCGCCCAAGAGGGGCATTGCGTGCAGCGACGGCGGGCGTGTAAGCGACTCGTCGAGAGAAACCCGCACTGATGGAAATCATCCTTGCGCGGCGCAAAAAATTTCAGCAAGGTGCGCGGCTCTTTCAGGGCGCGGTAGCCAAGTGGTAAGGCCGAGGTCTGCAAAACCTCTATGCGCCGGTTCAATTCCGGCCCGCGCCTCCACCTTTTCGAATCGAAAAGGTGCCCGCCGTAGCCTGCAAGGCGTAGGCGGGCGTTTTACCTCAAGCTCGCCCTCCCACCATCGTCGAGCCCTCTCCTCCGGCATACGCCACCAGCACAGCATACATCTTTTTCGAATCGAAAAGGTGCCCGCCGTAGTCCGCAAGGCGTAGGCGGGCGATACCCCAGTCAAGGGGTCTACACCAAAGATTGGGGACTGCCTGTGTTTTGGGTTTAGCCCCCCAAGCTCGCCATCACCCACCGCCGAGCCCTCTCCTCCGGCATGTGCTTCCACCTCCAATCCCAGTCACCTCCGAGGTGAGGCACTGGGCAGTCTCTCACTGCATTGTCTGACTCTGTGCCCTCCACCTGTCCGCCGTAGGCTTGGCGAAGGCGGATGTCTCTGTGGTTCAATTGCGGTTTTTAGGTTCACCGTCCGTGCTTCGGCTCAACTCCGGACCCCGCCTGGGTGTCCGCATCCGCGCCCAGCGCCGACGCGAACAACATCACCGTCGCGGCGGCATCCCCCAGCACACAGGCAAGCAACGTCACGGGTAACGCCGAACCCATCACGCTCGCGATTTCACGCAATCCCCCGGTCACATTGACCACCGTCTCCGCCCGCATCACGGTCAGGGTGCTTGCGCCTGGATGCCCTAATTCCGCATGAAGCGGTTCCCACGGATTCACGGCGTCGCTCTCCCCGACGCACAATGTGTACTTGCCCGGCTGCCCGAGACCGGCCAGCGCCACCGCCGCCGGCCAGCCTCCCCCGATGTTGTGCATGATCAACCGCGCCGCCCGACCGATGGCCGCATTGGCCTGCCAGCCCGGACCGAGCATGCCGAAGCCTGTGTTGATATCCAGTTCATGCACAATCGGTCCGCTTAAGATAAACAATGGCGCGACGTTCTCGTCGGTCGTCTGCACGCCGCGCAGATTAAACTCCGGCTTCGCCATTGATTCCGTGGCCGCGATGAGAATCGGAAGATATTCGGGACGGCATCCCGCCATCACG
>JAJXYI010000525.1 GCA_021780625.1 bacterium
ACGCCTGCTCTACACCGGCGACTTCAAACTCCGCCCCAGCCTCACCGCCGGCACCTGCGCGACACCCCGGGCCGACGTCCTGATTATGGAGACCACCTTCGGCCGGCCGATCTATCAGTTCCCAGAGCCGCGAGCCATCTTCGACGAGATCAGGGCCTTCTGCCGCACGACGCTCGAGGACGGTGCGACCCCCGTGCTCATGGCCTACAGCCTCGGCAAGACCCAGGAACTGCTCGCCGGCCTCGGCGACCAGGATGCGCCGGTCCTGCTTCACCCCCAGTGTTTCGCCCTCACGCGGATGCACGAGGAATTCGGGCTGCGGTTCCCCGGCTACGCGAAGTTCTCGGAAGAACGCCTGCGCGGCAGCATCGTAATCGCCCCCCCGCTCGCGCCCAATGCAGGCTTCTTCCGAAAGATCCCGGCCCGCCGCACCGCCTTCGTGTCAGGCTGGGCCATCGAGCGCTCCACCGTGTATCGCCAGCGCTGCGACGCCGCATTTCCGTTGTCCGACCACGCCGATTTTCCCGAGCTCCTGCATTTCGTCGAGGCCGTGGCCCCGCGCAGAGTCCTCACGGTGCACGGCTTCTCCACCGACTTCGCCCGCACGCTCCGGGAGCGTGGCATCGAGGCCTTCGCGCTCGACAAGCCTGACCAGCTCGACCTTGGACTCGCGCTTCCGGCGCCCTAGACCGACACCTCCATCGTCGCCGCCTTCCGGCGGTGCTCGTCCGCGCCCACGCCGTGGTAGCTCAGGGCGAAATAGACCGTGGCCACCACGATCAACGCGAGCAGCCCTCCCCAGAACACGGGCCAGTGCTCAGTCTGATGGATGCCGGTGCAGGTCTCGTACCACCAGCCGGTCCCGAGGTAGCCGATCAGGTTTCCAATTCCATTGATCATCAGCGCCATCAAGGCCTGGGCCCGCGCCTGCATGCCCGCCTCGATGCGCTCGGCGAGGTAGATCTGCCCCGTCACGTAGAAGAGCGCATAACAGGCGCCATGCATCGCGATGCCCGCAATGATCCAGCCCCTCAGGTCGAGCGAGAACAGGCTGTACCTCGCCACGGCCAGCAGGAGGCCCGCGAGGAAGATCCACTTCAGCCGCACCCGCCTCCAGATCGATCCCAGCAGAAGCAGGCCCAGGATTTCGGAGATCTGCCCCACCGCCATCGTCGCGGTCGGCTTGAGATAGCCCAGATCCGTCAGATTCAGGGGCGCATACGGATAGAACGACGCGAGTGGAATCGTGAGCAGCACGGTCGTGATGAACACGATGCGGTGGTCGCGGTTCTTCAGCAGGCCAAACGAGTCCAGGCCCAGGCGCTGGCTCCAGCTTCGCCGGCCCGTCCCGGCCGCCGGCGCAGGAGTCTCGGGCAGGAGGTAGGTGTAGAAGCCCAGCGCGGCCATCACCGCCGCCGACGCGTATCCTGAAAGTGGCGACGTATCCGCGGCGAGGCCGTAGCTCACGAACCAGCCCGCACCGGCCCAGCCAACGGTGCCCCAGAGTCGGAGGAGGCCGAACTGCCGCGACGGACGGTCGAGGTTCACGAGGGCGATCGTCGTGGCCAGGCTGACGCACGGGCTCGAGCACAGCGCGCGCAGCTGCATCAGTCCGATCATCAGAAACCCGCCCCAGGCCCTCTGTATCGCAAGGTAGCTCAACGCGAGCGTCACCGCGGACAGCCAGTTGAGCCAGCGCGCGAGCCGGACCGGCGACACCTGGTCGTCCGCCATCGCCCCGACGATCAGCGGCGAGATGAAGGCCGCCACGGCACTGCAGGCGAACCCAGCCGGGATGTACGCCGCAAGGCCATGCGCTCTCAGCACGTTGCTGAAACTCACCTGCCACAACCCCGGCGCACCGAGCTGGAGCAGAAAGAGGCCGCCAAGAAGGAGCTTGTTCTGCAGGGACGATGCGGGTTTCACAGTTGGAGGTGGGCCGGGAGCCTGCCCCGGACGCGACCGCGGGGGCGAGTCATTTCGCGAACCTCGTCCGCGGATCGAACCTCGCCACCGCATCCCGGTCCAACGAGCCGCACCGACCATGAACAAACCCATCCTTCCCCTCGTCCTCCTCGCCCTGATCGCGATCCTCGGCGCGGTCGCATTCCGTTGGTACAAGACCGCAGCTGATCGTGAGTTGGCGGCGGATCGCGCCGCCATTGCCCGCGCTGACGCCCTGCGTCAGCGCGACGCCGCCGAGAAGCAGGCTGCCGCCCAGGCCGAGGCCAGCCGCATGGCCGAAGTCCGCGCGCAGCAGGAAGCCCGCGAAGCCGCGCAGAAGGCCGCCCTCGCCGAGAATGCGGAAAAAGCCGCCGACCAGGCCCGTGCCGAAGCCCAGGCCCGCTCCTCTCAACTCGAAGATCAGATCGCGGAACTCAAACGGGCCAAGGCGGATGCCGAAAAACAAGCGCAGGAGCTGGAGGCTGAACGCAAGGCCTCTGCCGCCGAACGCGACGCCGCACGCGCCCGCGTCATCGCCCAGCTCGATGAGCTCGACCGCCAGCGCAAGGCCCTCGAAGCCGAAGACGCCCGTCTGAAGGCCGCCATGAAGGCCCTTCAGCAGCCCGCCGCCACGAACTGGAAGCCCGGACACCTCGAAACCCGCGCTGTCCAGCCCTCGGATTACAAGCGCCGAGCCCACGAATATCAGGAAATTTTCATGGCCAACGACGCCGCCCTCACCCCGCCCCCGCCCTCACCGGGCAGACATTGATTGACGGGCGTCCGCAGGACCCCCATTTCGGGCTTTGCCGCCGCGGACGCCATTCGGTGGATTCCCCTCGGAATCCGAAGGTTGCATTTGGGTAAAATTCAGCCTTGCATTTGCAGCGCCCACACAGCTTTATCCGCGCTTTTATTTATGAAAGCCACCATCAAGACCCAAGGCCGACAGTTCACTGTTTCCGAGGGAGACATTTTGATCGTCAACCGCTTCCCGGGCACCGAAAAGGGCTCCACCGTGCAGATCACCGACGTGCTCGCGGCCGGCGAAGGCGCCAGCTTCAAGGTCGGTACGCCCACCCTCGCCGGAGCGTCCGTCAAGGCCACCGTGCTTGAGAACAAGCGCGGCGAAAAGGTCATCGTTTTCAAGAAGAAGAAGCGCAAGGGCTACGAAAAGAAACAAGGCCACCGCCAAGAGTTGTCGGTCATCAAGATCGACTCGATCAGCGTTTAATAGGAGACACCCGTCATGGCACATAAGAAAGGTCAGGGAACTTCAAGCAACGGCCGCGACAGCCACTCGCAGCGCCTCGGCGTCAAGGCCTTTGGCGGCGAGAAGGTCATCGCCGGCAACATCATCGTCCGCCAGCGCGGCAGCAAGCTGCACGCCGGCAAGAACGTAGGCATCGGCCGCGATTGGACCCTGTTCGCCCTCAAGGACGGCACGGTCGCCTTCGACAAGGCCCACCGCCGCGTGTCCGTCGTCTGAGTACACGCAAATCTGGCTTTCAAAAGGCGCCGGCTCCCAGCCGGCGCTTTTTTTTGCGCCCCCACCCCGCGCTCAGCGCCGTCTCGAAGACGCCAGCTTGAGCGCCGGTCGGCCAAAGATACACGCCATCAGCCAGCGCTGCCCCCCTCCCCAGAACGGCCGCCCCTGAAACCAGCGCGCCAGAGCAGGTATCCCGCTCCCAGATACTTCAGGACCGCATACGCCGCCGGCACCGCGAGAACGAAAACCGTCAGTCCGAAGGCCGCCAGCATCATGTGCATGGCGAACCCCGCCCCCACGCCAGGCAGCACGATCGCGGCCGCCCGCGGGCACTGCCGAGCGCGAGGCAAGATGGATCATGACCCGCCCCTCCGACAACGACGGAGGCCGCTCGCGTGCGGCGGGCGGCCTCCGGTTGAATCCAAATCTGGAGGTGCGCTCAGCGGATGAACAGCATCTCCTCGTAGGTCGGCACCGGCCAGAGGTCGTCGGCCACCACCTCCTCGAGCGCGTCGACCGCCTTGCGGATGTCGTCGAGCTTCGGGAGAACCTCCCGGTTGTAGTGCGCCGCCTCGGCGACGAGGTCCTCGGCATGGTGGCTGCGGATCTCGACGAGATCGGCGACCTCGGACTGGAGCGCAGCGATCAGGCCCGTGACCTTCTCGAGTTGCGCCGTGTCGGCCTTGATTCCGGCCGCCTTCAGCGAGGCGACGTTGGTCGCGAGCTCGGTCTGGTAACGCAGCGCCGCGGGCAGGTACTTTGTGCTCACCATCTCGGCGACTATGTTCGCCTCGACGTTGATGGCCTTGCAGTACTGCTCGAGCAGGATGTCGTGGCGGGCCTGAAGCTCGCGCTTGCTGAGCACGCCGTACTTCTCGTAGGCGGCGACGGTCGCCTTGGCGACGATCATGGGCGCCGCGTCCACGGTGGTCCGCAGGTTCAGCAGGCCGCGTTTGAACTCAGCCTCCTTGTGCCACTCTGCGGAGTAGCCATTGCCGTTGAAGATCACCGCGCTGTGCTCGCTCGCAATCTCGGTGAGGAGATTGGCCACGGCGTCCTCGAACTTCTTGCCCTTCGGCGCGCGCTCGAGCTTCGTCGCGATGTAGTCGAGCGACTCGGCGACGATCGTGTTGAGGGCGGCCAGGGGCCCGCCGATGGACTGGTTCGAGGCGACGGCGCGAAACTCGAATTTGTTTCCGGTGAAGGCGAACGGTGAGGTGCGGTTGCGATCGCCCGCGTCCTTCATGAGCGGCGGAATCACGTCCACGCCGAGGTGCATGAGGCCGCCCTTCTTGGAGCTCTTGGCCTTGCCCTTCTTCAGCTGCTCGAACACGTCGGCCAGCTGGTCGCCCAGATACACGGAGATGATCGCGGGGGGCGCCTCGTTCGCGCCGAGGCGGTGATCGTTGGACGCCGAGGCGACCATCGCGCGGAGAAGGCCGCCGTGGCGGTGAACCGCACGCACGACTGCGGCGCAGAACACGAGGAACTGCATGTTGTCGTGGGGCGTGTGCCCCGGCTCGAGCAGGTTGCCCTGGGTCGAATTGCCGAGCGACCAGTTCAGGTGCTTGCCGGAGCCATTGATGCCCGAGAACGGCTTCTCGTGCAGGAGGCACTCCAGGCCGTATTTGCGGGCCACGCGCTTCAGCGTGATCATGGTCAGCTGCTGATGATCCGCGGCGACATTCGCGGTCTCGTAGATCGGCGCGATCTCGTACTGCGACGGCGCCACCTCGTTGTGGCGCGTCTTCACCGGGATGCCCAGTTTGTACATCTCGGCCTCGCACTCATGCATGTAGGCGAGCACGCGCTCCGGAACGACGCCGAAGTACTGATCCTCGAACTCCTGGCCCTTCGGTGGCTTCGCGCCAAACAGGGTGCGGCCCGCGGACAGCAGGTCCGGACGCGCCAGGAAGAAATTGCGGTCGATCAGGAAGTACTCCTGCTCGGGACCGGCCGTCGCGGACACCATCGCAATGTTCGTGTGGCCGAAAAGCTTCAGGATGCGGCGGGCCTGCTCGTCGAGGGCCTTCATCGAGCGGAGCACCGGGGTCTTCACGTCGAGTACCTCGCCGGTCCACGAGACGAATGCCGTCGGGATGCAAAGGGTGACGCCG
>JAJXYI010000424.1 GCA_021780625.1 bacterium
GGGCGGCATCGTGTTTGGCTGGGGAAAGCCGGTGATTCCGAATCCCTCCTATTTCTCGAATCCCAAGCGCGGCGAGGTGATCGCGGCGCTCTCCGGCCCGATGGCGAACTTCATGGTGGCGCTGGTGGCGTCCGTGATCTTCGGTTTCCTGCACCGGCTCGATCCGACGACCGAGCAGCTTTACGCGAACGTGCTTCTCGTGAACATCATGCTCGCGGTGTTCAACCTGGTGCCGCTGCCGCCGCTGGATGGCGGCGTGCTGTTGAAGCACCTGGTGGGCATGTCGGAGGTCATGTTCTACCGCATCTCCCAGTGGAGCCTGATTCTGTGGCTGGCGCTGATCTGGTTCAACCCGGTGCAGATGGCCTTCGTGTATGCGATGAACCTGTGCTCGATCCCGTTCGAGCTGGTGTACCGGGTCATTTCCTGATGGCGGCGCCGCGAAACCCCCTGACTGGAGCGGCGCGTTGCCGCACGCCCGGGGCCTGGCTGCGGTATGCGGTGGGCGCCTACGAGCGGGAGGGGCTTTCCCTCGGGCAGATCGCGACCAGTGCGCACGACGAGGCGCTTTACCTGATCCTTCACACGCTCGGGCTTCCGATGGACAGCGATCCGTCGGTGCTCGAGCTCGAGCTCGGTGAGTCCCAGCGCGCGGCGCTGCGCGAAGTCTTCCGGCGCCGCGTCGTCGACCGCACGCCGGCGGGGTATCTCACGCGCGAGGCCTGGCTGGGGGAGCTTCGTTTTTACGTCGACGAGCGCGTGCTGATCCCGCGCTCGTATTTTCTCGAGATATTGCCAGAGCAGCTCGACGCGTGGGTGCCCGATCCCCGGAAGGTTCGGCATGTGGTGGACGTGTGCACGGGATCCGCCTGCCTGGCGATCCTGCTCGCGCTTAAGTATCCGAAGGCGCAGGTCGACGCGATCGACGTGTCGGAGGACGCTCTCGATGTGGCGCGCATCAATGTGAAGGCGCATCGGCTCGGCCGGAGGATCACGCTGCATCGCAGCGACGTCTTCGAGATGGTGCCGCCGGTCGCGTACGACGTGATCCTGAGCAACCCGCCATACGAGCCGAGCGCGCATGTGGACGGACTTCCCGCGGAGTTTCGCCGGGAGCCGCGACTCGCGCTGGACGGAGGGCGGGACGGCCTGGACATCATCCGCCGGCTGCTGGAGCAGGCGAGGAGCCGGCTCGCGCCGAAAGGGATCGTCGTGATCGAAGTGGGCGGCCTGCGTCAGGCGATGGACCGGGAATTTGCGGCGCTTGCGCCGCGGTGGCTGGCGACAGAGGACGGGTCGGACTGCATCTGCCTGATCGAGGCCGGGGCCCTGCGTGCCTGGCGGCCGCGCCGGGGCCGGCGCTGAGCGGCCGGCGGCTCAATGCCAGGCCCAGGAGAGGCCGAAATGCAGCCAGAGCGGGATCAGCACGATGCCGACGAGGGTCGTCGCGATGATGTTGCGGGCGGCCACCAGGGGCTGGCCTCCGTAGTGGCGCGCGAGCACGAGTGGAAACATGCCGGCGGGCATGGCTGCCTGGACGATCAGCACGCGGCGCAGCTCCCCGGTCACGGGTAACCACTTTGCGCATACAAGGAAACCGATCGGGATGAGGCCGTACCGCAGGAGCGGTCCGCCGAAGGACACCCGCGGCTCGAAAAGGTCGGCGGGCCTGCGCACGTAGGGCTCCAGCGCGGCGCCTGCGGACATGAGACCCAGCGGGATGGCGCAGGCGGCCAGGAGGCTGATCACGTTGAGCAGCACGGCGGGGAGGGTGACGCCGAGCATGTTGAGCGCGACGCCGGCGACGAGCGAGCAGACCACCGGGTTGGCGAGCCGCCTCCAGCCCTCCTTGAGTGAGAGGCCCGACAGGGTGAGGATGCCGACGGTCCACAGGGCGAGCTCGATCCCGGTGTTGAACACGAGCAGGACGCCGAGCGTCTGGCGGCCCCACAGGGCATCGATCAGCGCGATCGGTATGTAGCCGTAGTTGTAAACCCCGACCGAGAACGAGAAAGTCCGCAGGCCGGTACCGACAGTCATTCCCAGGGCGCGACCGGCGAGGTAGCCGACGAGCAGGCCAAGCACGATGCTGGTGAAGCCGAGCGCGGGGGCGGAGAGCAGCAGCGAGGGGTTTCGCAGCGCCGGGTTGTCGAGCACGGAGCGGAAGACCAGGCAGGGGTAGAACAGGTTGATGACCAGCTTCAGGTAGCTGGGCTCGGCCTCCGTGCTCATCCATCCCAGGCGTCTTGCTCCGAGCCCGATGGCGAAGAGCGAGAAGATGGGAAGGATGATGGCGAGCAGGTCGAGGTAGGACGTCATCCCCGACCACTCAGCCGGCGAGCCGGCGGCACGGCAAAAGAAAACCGCGCCGTCCCCATCCCCATGGGGCGGCGCGGTCGCACACTAAGAACCACGGACAAAGTTTTGGATCAGTCGCGGCGGTGGCCGCGGTGCTCCTTCATCATCTCCTTGAGCTTGGCGGCCTGGTCGGGCGTCAGGATGGACTTGATCTTCTCCTGGGAGGATTTCCAGAGATCCTTCATGGCGCTGCGGCGCTGGTCGCGGTCGAGGGACGCGTTGGACCAGATGGCTTTGGCGGATGCCTGCTGGTCCTGGAAAACGGCGAGAAGCTGTTGCTGCTGGGTATCGGAGAGCCCGAGCATCTTGGTCATGTGGGCCACGCGATCGGCGGGGCTGGGCATGCCGTGGTGCATGCGCGGTCCGGGCGGCGGTGCGTCTTCGGCACGGAGGGTTAGGGCGGGAAGGCCGGCGGCGAGCGCGGCGGCGAAAAGGAGAGCGGTGCGCAGGGGTTTCATGAGGATTTGAAGCGGAGGTTGGACTTGGCCTAACGCAGGCAGAAGACGGCGGAGGCGGATGGCGGTTACGGAGCCCAAGAAAACTTTTCTTTTGGAGTGCAGGGGGCATGGTGGTGGACGGGTATGCCGGATCCGAAACTGACTGCGATGGCCGCGGAGGTGGTGAACGCCACGCTCCGAAGCCTTCCTGATGCGCTGCGCAAGCCCGCGAAGGAGGTGCACGTGGTGTTCGAGGACCATGCGGATGCGGAGCTCGTGGCGCAGGGCTTCGAGCCGGACATCCTCGGCCTGTTCGTTGGCGATCCGGTCGGGACCGGGGCGGGAAGCCTCCAGCCCATGCCGCCGCAGATCGTGTTGTATGTCGGCAGCCTCTGGGACTACGCCGACCGCGATCGCGACGTGTTTCGCGAGGAGGTAAGGCTGACGTACCTACACGAACTCGGTCATTTTTTCGGATGGGACGAGGACGAGGTTGCGGAGCGCGGACTGGAATGAACCAAAGCCACTCCGCGCTTTCCAAGAGCCGGCGTGCCTGTTATGGCTCCCGTTCAATCCTCATCCCTACATGAAGAAGTCGGTTCTCCTTTTTCTC
This sequence comes from bacterium, assembly GCA_021780625.1. The sequence continues at coordinate 3,409 of JAJXYI010000424.1, forward strand.
TGCCTGATCGTTGGTTTCGCGTCTGTTGCGCGTGCCGACCGTGCCACCGAGCGGAGAAAGCTGATCTCCCGTGTGGAGACCTGTGAGGCGATTCTCCAGGAGTTCATGGGACGTCCGGAAACGGCCATTCCCCCGGCGGTCTGGGCGCGGGCCCGGGCGGTCGTGATCGTCAACCAACTCAAGGCCGGTTTCCTGTTCGGCGTGCAGGACGGATGGGGTGTGATGATGGTCAAGCGCGCGGATGGCACCTGGAGCATTCCGGTTCTGGTTTCTGCCGCGGAGGCGAGCCTCGGCCTGCAGGTCGGCGTGAACACGGTGGAGAAGATCTACATCATCACGGACGACGCGACGCCGAAGCTGATGTTCAAGAGCCGCTTCGAGGTGGGCGTGGATGCGCGCGCCGTTGCGGGGCCGCATGTGGCCGAGAAGCAGAAGGACTCGAAGGCCTACCTTAACACGCCGGTGCTGGTTTACACCAAGAAGCTCGGCTTGTACGCGGGGGCGACGGTGAAAACCGGATACATTTCGCGTGACGACTCGGACAACCAGCTTTTGTACAACACCCAGTATGAGATGCCCGAGCTGCTTTACAGCAACTGGGTGCAGCCGATCCCGCAGGTGTTGCCGCTGATGCGCATGGTGCAGGCTTACGCGCCCTGAGCGGGCGGATGCCGAAAATTTCCATCCTGCCGCCGGTCAAAAGCCGGCGGCTTTTTCACGCCCGGACGCGGCGCAGGAAACGGATGAGGGCGTTAACGGTGGCGACGCTTATCGCCTCCTGGGCGGCGGTGCGGTGGGCGCCGGGGCATTCGATCATGCCGCTGGTGACCTCGGCCCGTGTTTCGTCGATGCGGCGGGCGATGGCCCACCAGGCGAAGGGAGTGATCACGCGGTGTTCGGGGGAGGGTTCCGCGTAGCCGGTGGTGGCGAGTCCAACGCGGGCGTCGAACAGGGAGCAGGCGCCGAGGGCCATCTGCTCGGCGATGGACTGGGAGACGCCGTTGGCCTGGCGGGCCTCGTCGGGGTCGACGCCGAGGTGGCGCGCCTTGGCCTCGAGCGCATAGGCGACGATGCCGCCCAGGAAGAACGTGGATGCCCCGCGCACCGCACCGATGCGCGCCTGGACGCGGCCGCAGGTGACGCTCTCGGCGACGGCGAGGGTGAGGGGCGGATCGCCGAGCATCAGGTCCTTCAATTCGAGCATGGGCGATCCTAGGGGCTGAGCAGGGGGGCGAGGCAACGTCCTTTTCCGGGCTTTCCGGCCGCGGTGCCGGTCGTAGCATCGGTCCATGGAATCCGACTTCTGGAACACGCGGTATGGAGTGGAGCATTACGTCTATGGCACGGAGCCCAACACGTTCGTGGCCGTGTCGGCGGACCTGATTCCGGCGGGCCCGGTGCTGTGTCTCGCGGAAGGCGAGGGGCGAAACGCGGCGTTTCTCGCGTCGCGGGGCCACGCGGTGACGGCCGTCGATCGTTCGACGGTGGGCCTCGAGAAGGCGCGGCGGCTGGCGGCCTCGAAGGGCGTCACAATCCAGACCCTCGCGGCCGATCTGGCGGAGTACGACCTGGGGCGGGATCAGTGGGCGGGTGTGGTTGCGACCTTTGCGCACCTGCCTTCGCGCCTGCGGCGCCTCGTGCATGGACGCGTGGTCGGGGCGCTCGCGCCGGGGGGCGTGGTGATCCTGGAGGCCTACACGCCGGCGCAGCTCGCGCATGGCACGGGAGGTCCGAAGGATCTCGAGCTGCTGATGAGCCTGGAGGCGCTTCGGGAGGACTTTGCAGGGCTCGAACTGGTGGTGGCGCGTGAGCTGGAGCGCGAAGTCGTCGAAGGTGAGGGGCACACGGGGCTGGCTGCGGTGGTGCAGGTCATCGGACGCAAACGGCGGGCCTGAGCCGCAGAGTCTGCGTGAGGCGCAACACCTGCGCGGCGCGTTCGAACAGGGCGCGATCGGCTCCCAGCGCCTGCTTCAGCGCGACATCGCGGTCCCATGGATTCGGGATTCTCGCAATGGCCTGCGCCGCCCGGAATCCGAGCCTGTGCGCAACGGGCCAGGGAGAGACAAGCGGGCGCATGGCGACGAGCGGGTAGTCGGTGCCGAACAGCAGACGCCCCTCGAGCTCCCGCGACGCCAACACGGACGGCAGGCGGCCGATGCGATTGACCAGGGTCAGCGCCGAGATGTCGGCGTAGAGCGTGGGAAATTCGCGGGCGAGCCGTGCGAGCCGCGACAGGCCGGGTTCGCCGGCGTAGCGACCGCTCGAAGCCGCGTGGGCGGCGATCACCGTGACGCCTTCCCGCAGGGCTGGCCTGAGTCGTTCCGGATCGGAGAATTCGTCGCGGGCGCGGGTGAAGGAGTGTTCGGTGCCGGTGTGTGTGAGGAGCGGAAGTCCGAGTTCGGCGAGCCGGCGCAGGAAGGGGAGGATGCGGCGGTCGGCGGGATCGAATTCCTGGATGGCGGGCAGCCATTTCACGAGCACGGCGCCGCGCGAGTGGGCGCGGGCGAGGCGCTCGAGGGCGTCGGCCCGGAGCGGGTTGATGCTGGCGCCGAACAGTAGCTGCGGGTGGCGTGCAGCGCCGTCAGCCACGAAGTCGTCGGGCACCAGGACCTCGGTCCGGTCGAAATCCGTGCGGCCGCGGGAATCGACCACGCCGTCGAGGGCGAGCAGGACGGCCTGGTTGACGGAGCCGCTGGCGGCGACGCCTTCGGCGATGCGATCGAGCACGAGGCGATCGCCGTAGTCGGCGAGGTCGCGGCGGGAGACCCCGAATGCGCGCAGGTAGAAGCCGAAGCGGAGGTTTCGGGCGAGGCGAGGGTGGACGCGGCATCCGCTTGCGCCCGCGCCGATTCCGGCCGCGTGGCAGTGCATGTCGATGACCGGGTTCGGGGAGGGAGGGAGATCGGGAGAGTTCATGGTGAGCACGCCAATGAGCCTACCCGGGCGGTGGCGCGGACCGTTAATCGATAATCGCGATGGGAGGCATCGGCGGCCGCGATGGTCCGAAAAATAGGCCTGCCTTCGTGCGCGGCCTTGCTTGCATCGCGGCATGCCCACCGTCTTCCGTCCGACGCTTCGCGGCACGATCGTGTGTGCCGTGTTGTTCCTGGGGACGATCGCGCTGTTCAGCCGGGCGCTGCACATGGGCTTCGTCACCTATGACGATCCGTCGTACATCACGTCGAATCCGCACGTGCAGCAGGGGCTGAGCTGGGCGGGGCTTCGGTGGGCGTTTTTCGGGCGGGCGGACTACTGGCATCCGCTGTCGTGGCTCTCGCACATGGCGGACTGGCAGCTGTACGGGGCGAATGCCGCGGGCCACCATCTGACGAGCCTGCTGCTGCATGCGCTCAACGCGGTGCTGCTCTTCGTGGTCGTGAGGCGGCTCGCCGGTGGATTCTGGACGGCGGCCGTGTGTGCGGCGCTGTTTGCCTGGCATCCGCTCCGGGTGGAGTCGGTGGTCTGGATCGCGGAGCGGAAGGACGTGCTGAGCGGGGCGTGGTTCCTGGCGACCGTGTGGTGTTATTTCAACTACGCGGAGCGCCGTGCTGCGGGCGGTTCGGGGGCCTGGCGTGCGTACCTGTTGACGCTGGCGGCGTATGCGGCGGGGCTGATGAGCAAGCCGATGGTGGTGACGCTGCCTGGCGTGCTGCTTTTGCTGGACTACTGGCCGCTCCGCCGGGCGGGCTGGGGCGAGGCGGGTGGCGCGCTGCGGGCGTGGACGCGACTGGCGGTGGGAAAGCTGCCGTTCCTGGCAATGTCGGCGGCGGCGGCGGTCGCCACGCTGCGGATGCAGGCGGTGGAGCAAGCGTTCGTGCTGAAGCTGTCGGCTGAGGACCGGCTTGGGAACGCAGTGGTTTCGGTGGCGCGGTATCTGGGCAAGGAGGTGTGGCCGTTTGACCTCGCGGTGTGCTACCCGCATCCGGGGCGCTGGCCGCTAGTGTGGGTGGCGCTTTCGGGGGTGCTTGTTGCGGGGGTGACGGTGCTGGCGGTGGTGCAGCGCAAGCGGAGGCCGTGGGTGATTGTGGGCTGGCTTTGGTTTTTGGGCATGCTGGTTCCGGTGATCGGGATCGTGCAGGCGGGGTATCAGGCGATGGCGGACCGTTACACGTACCTGCCGATGATCGGCGTGGAACTTGCGGTGCTGCTGACGGTGCGGGAGTGGGTGACGACGCGTCGTGCGAGGCTGGCGGCGGGGGGCGTGGCGGTGCTCGTGCTCGCCGGGTGCTCGGCGCGCACGTGGTCGCAGGAGGGCGTGTGGCGAAACTCGCGGACCCTGTTCGAGCACGCCCTGGCGGTGACTCATCGCAATGCGGTGGCGCACTATTTCCTGGGGGTGACGCTCCTGGACGCGGGGCGGGCCGACGAGGCGGCGGTGCAGTGCCGCAGGGCGGTGGCGTTGGCGCCCGACTCCTCCGCGGCGCATGCGGCGCTCGCGCTGGTGGATTCGATCCAGGGGCGCTTGGCCGACGCGGAGGCCGAGTACGGGCGCGCGCTGGAACTCGCGCCGCGGGATCCGACGATCCTGATCTCGCTGGGAGGTCTGGAGCTGAGGCGGGGCGCGTATCTGCAGGCGGCGGGACGGTTTACGGACGTGCTGCGCCAGCGGCCCGATTCGCTGCCCGCGGTGCTGGGGATGGCGGAGGCCGAGGCGGGGCTGGGGCGCACGGCGGAGGCCGAAGCAGGCTTCAAGCGGGCGCTGGCGCTGGCTCCCGAGGAGCCGAGGGTCCAGACGGACTATGCGGAATTTCTAGCGGCGCACGGGCGCCTGGCGGATGCCCTCGTTCACTACGAAGCGGCGGTGAAGCTGGCTCCCTCCGATCCGGCCGCGCACCGGAATCTGGGGGATGCCCTTCGGGTGCTTGGAAAGCTTCCGGAGGCGATCGCCGAGTACCGCAGGGCGCTTGCCCTGCATCCGGACGACGCGTTGACGGATTTCGGGCTCGGGCTGGCGTTCGAGCAATCCGGGCAGGCCTCGAGGGCGCTGGCGGCGTACATTCACGCGGCGCGCCTCAGTCCCGACTTTTCCGAGGCGCATCTGCGCATCGCACTGTTGATGCTGGACCGCGGAAAACTCGACGAGGCGGTGGTGCACATCGACCGCGCGCTGAAGACGACGCGTGATCCGGCCCTCGTCCATCGCGTGTGGGCGGACGCGCTGGGTCGGCATGGCTACTACAACGACGCCATTGACCACTACGAGCAGGCGCTTCGACTCAATCCGAAGGATGCCGAGAGCCAGGCCGTGGTGGGCGCGCTCCTGTGGTTGACGGGCCGGCGCGTGCAGGCGGTGGCCCACTGGGAGACGGCGATGACGCTGGATCCCACGATCCCCGGACTGGCGCAACGCCTCCGTGAGGCGCGGGCCGAACTGCGGGCCGCGGGCGAGACGCCGCCGTAAGGGGCGGCGGGGCGCTCAAGCGGCCGGCGAAGCGGTATCCGGTTTGCGGAGACCGTCGAGGATCCGTCCCAGGTGGGCGAGGTCGCGCGCCTGCAGGGCGCCGACCTTGTCGAGCGCGGCTGAATAGGCGGGAGTGGCCCGTCCTCCCGCGAGCAGCGCGGTGTCGGCGGGGAGCAGCGAACGGAGGCGGGTGAGCTCGTCGCCGAGCGCGGGATCGTCCTCGGGGTAGACGAGGCTCAAGGCGACGGCGCGGGCCTTGTGCTGGTGGGCAGCGCCCGCGATCTCGGCGGCGGGCAGGCTCGCGCCGAGGTAGAGCACGCGCCAGCCGAGATTGGAGGCGGTGGCGCAGACCAGGAGAGCGCCGAGTTCGTGAAGCTGGCCCGAGGGGGTGACGGCGAGGAGCGTTGGGGCGGGGCCGAACGGAGCGAAGCTTGTGGAGGAGCGCGCGAGGAAGGTCCGGAGCACGGCGGTCGCGAAATGTTCGTGGGCCGCAGTGATGGAGCCGTCGCGCCAGAGGTCGCCGATCTCCCGCGCGAGCGGGGCGGCCACGCGCTGCACCATGCCCTGCAGGCCCAGGCGGACCACTGCGCGTGCGAGCTCGGATTCAAGGGAGGCCGCGTCGAGGTTTTTCACGGCCTGGATGCAGGCGGAAAGGATGGGCGTGGAGGCGGAATCCGGCGCCGGCTCGCCCGCGCTTGCGGCCGAACCCGCGTCCCGGACGAGTGAGCGCAGCGATTCCAGAGGGAGCCGGGCGATGGTGCTGATGCTGCGCCCCTCCCGCGTCAGGTGTGCCAGCAGTCCAAGGCGCTCGACCTGGTCGGACGGATAGAGCCGGCGATTGGTGTCCGTGCGCAGGGGAGTCACTGCTCCGTACCGCTTCTCCCAGATCCGAATCACATGGGCGCTTAGGCCGGATTGCTGTGCTGCGGCTTTGATGGTCAAGGGAACGTCGTCCATGGGAACAGACAAAAATTAGACAAATCGGACTCTGTTCTGCAATCGAAGAATCGATTTTGGCGGAATTGAGGTTATTTGAACTCTTAATAACTTAATAGATAATAGCTAACAACAAAATTGATCAGAAATTAGACAGAAGTTTGACATTCGATCAAATTCGAGACAAAACCTAGACAACTTGATTCAAGACCCTCACATGCCGCCAAGGGTTGGCGGCCTGGCGGGGGCCAGGGTGACGCAATGAAATCCTATTATTTTCACGATGAGCTTTGGCTGCCGACGCCGAGGGCGGAGTTGTTTTCCTTTTTTGCCGAGGCGCAGAACCTGGAGTCGATCACTCCGCCGTGGCTCAACTTCAAGATTCTGACGCCGGGCCGGCTGCGGATGCGTGCGGGGGTGCTGATCGACTACCGCCTCCGCCTGCACGGGTTTCCCCTGCGCTGGCAGACGGAGATCACGGCGTGGGAGCCGCCGCACCGGTTTGTGGACGAGCAGCGCCGGGGTCCGTATCGGCTTTGGCGGCACGAGCACGCGTTCTTTGACGCGGACGGGGGCACACTTTGCCACGACGATGTGGAGTATCGCGTGGTGGGCGGGGCGCTGGTGAATCGGTTTTTTGTGCGGCGCGACGTGGAACGGATTTTTGCCTATCGGCGCGAGGCGTTGCTCGCGCGGTTTGGCGGGACGCCTGAAGCAGTGGCGGCGCGAACCTGAACCGGATCCTGCGATGAACCACCTGTTGATGATCGTGCTGGCAGCCCTGGGGCTGAGTGTGCTGGGCGGCTGCGCCGCCGTGCGCGGCGGGTATGAGAGTGCGCCGTACCGGGTCGTACGCGTCGTGGATGGGCTCGAACTCCGCGATTACCCGCAGCTCGAGCTGGCTGAAACCCGCATGGGCGACGGCGCGAATGGCGGGTTTGGCCGGCTCTTCCGATACATCACCGGCAACAACGCCCAGGAGCGGCACATTCCGATGACCACGCCGGTCCTCATGCAGGGCGGTCGCATGGGGTTTGTCATGCCGTCGGCGAGTGCCGCGGCGTCGCTGCCCAAGCCATCGGATCCCTCGGTCTCCCTGGCTTCGATACCCGGCGGTCGGTTTGCGGTGCTGCGGTTCAGTGGCGGGCGCAGTCGCGACAACGAGGCGGCGGCGGAGCGGCGGCTGCGGGAGCGCATGGCGGCTGCGGGCCTCCAGTCGGAGTCCGAGCCGATCTTCGGCTATTTCGATCCTCCCTGGACGCCGTCATTCCTGCGCCGAAACGAAGTGATGATTCGCATCGCCGCGCCCAAGTCATGAGAGCCCCACCCAAAACTTTCCAACCGCAGGGCGAGCGGCGGCGCTTATCCTGGAGCTCGATCGTGCAGTGGTTTGACGCGGGCCATCTGCCGGGCGGGGCCGAGGCGGTGCGCTCGGAACCCGACGGCATCGACTGGGTGCGCTGTGTGCCGTTCGTGCTGCTGCACGTCGGGTGTATCGGCGTGATTTGGACGGGCTGGAGCTGGACGGCGGTCGCTGTCGCGGCGGCGGGCTACGTTGTGCGGATGTTCGGCGTCACCGCGGCGTACCACCGATATTTTTCACACAAGAGCTTCAAGACTTCGCGGGCCGGTCAGCTGCTGCTGGCGTTGTGGGGAGCGACGGCGGCGCAGCGCGGCCCGCTGTGGTGGGCGGCGCATCATCGTCACCACCACCGGCACTCGGACCACGAGGAGGACGCCCACTCGCCGCATGTCCATGGCTTCTGGTGGTCGCACATCGGCTGGATCACGAGCCGTCGGAATTTTCCCACCGACGTGTCTCAGGTGAAGGATCTGGCGCGTTATCCGGAGCTGGTGTTTCTCGACCGATTCGACGTGCTGGTGCCTGCGTTGTATGCCGTCGCGCTCTGGGCGGCGGGCTCCTGGCTTCATGGGCACGCGCCGGCGCTGGGGGTGACGGGCGGTCAGCTCCTGGTGTGGGGATTCTTCATCAGCACGACGGCGCTGTTTCACGGCACCTCGTGCATCAACTCGCTGGCGCACCTGATCGGTCGCCGGCGATTCACCACCGACGACGATTCGCGCAACAGCCTGCTGCTTGCGTTCCTCACGCTGGGCGAGGGCTGGCACAACAACCATCATCGGTATCAGGCGGCGGCGCGCCAGGGCTTCTATTGGTGGGAGGTCGATCCCACCTACTACCTGCTGCGGGTGCTGTCGTGGACGGGCCTGATCTGGGGCCTGAAGCCGGTGCCGCGCGGCATCTACGACGAGGCTGAGCGCAGGACTCCGGGCCTGACGGGCGAGGGTCTTCCGATCGCGCGGCCGGCGAAAGCGCACACGCGGTCATGAAGCGGATCGCCATCATCGGAAGCGGCATCTCGGGCCTCGGTTGCGCGTGGCTGCTGCATCGCGATTTCGACATTACGGTGCTCGAGGCTGACGACCGTGTCGGCGGGCACAGCCACACGGTGACGGTGGACGAGCAGGGCCGCAGCCTCCCGATCGACACGGGTTTCATGGTGTTCAACCGGGTCACGTATCCGAACCTGGTCCGCCTGTTCGAGGCGCTCGACGTGCCGGTGAAGCCCACGGACATGTCGTTCAGCGTGCGCTGCGGTCCGCGCGGACTCGAGTACTGCGGGAGCAGCCTCAATCACCTGTTTGCCCAGCGGCGCAATCTCCTGCGTCCCTCGTTCTACCGGATGCTGATGGCGATCGACCGTTTCAACCGCGAAGCGGTGGCAGCGCTGGACGACCCGGCGCTGCGGACGCTCAGCCTCGAGGAGTACGTACGTCGGCGCGGGTACGGGGACGACTTTTTCCATCTCTACCTCATCCCGATGAGTTCGGCGGTGTGGTCGACCCCGCCCGAACAGATGCTGCGTTTCCCGGCGGCGAGCCTGCTGCGGTTCTTCCACAATCACGGATTTCTCGGACTTCACACCCAGCATCCCTGGTGGACGGTGGACGGTGGTTCGCGGGAGTACGTGGAGCGCCTGATCGCGCCGTTCCGGGAGCGCGTGCACCGGAGGGCGGCGGTGCGGCGGATCCGCCGGGTGGATGGGGCCGTGGAGGTGGCGACGGACCGTGACGTGCAGCGGTTCGACAAGGTGGTGCTGGCCTGTCACGCACCGCAGTCGCTGGCGCTGCTCGGGGAGGACGCGACGCCTGGGGAGCGGAGGCTGCTTTCCGCGTTCCGTTACCAGCCGAACACGGCGATCCTGCACACGGACGCGGCCGTGATGCCGCGCACGCGCCGCGCGTGGTCGTCCTGGAATTACAGGCTCGACGCCGCCGGTGCCACGTCCGGTACCGGCGCGGCGGATTCGACCAAGCTGGCGACCTCGACCCATTACTGGATGAACCGCCTGCAGGGCGTGTCGGAGCGGACGAACTACTTTGTATCCATCAATGGGGGACATCTCGTGGATCCCAGGCGGATCCTCAAGACCCTGTCGTACGATCATCCGCTCTTCGATCGGGCTTCAGCGGAGGCGCAGGATTCGCTTCCTGGGTTGAATGCGGAGGCGCTCGGCGGGTCGGAGACGTATTTTGCCGGGGCCTGGCAGCGGTATGGATTCCACGAGGACGGGCTGCTCTCCGCGGTCCGCGTGGCCGGGCTGCTGCTCGGGCGCGATCCGTGGCAGGGGAGGGCGGTATGAACGCGGATCGCCAGGGCCCCATCCCGACCGCCTCGCGCCTCTATGCCTGCCGGGTGTTGCACGAGCGCTTTTCTCCGAAGCGGCATCGGTTCGCGTACCGGGTCTTCTACCTCGCGCTCGACCTCGATGAGCTCGACGCGCTGGGGCGCCGCCTTCCGTTCTTCTCGGTCAACGCACGCAATCTCTTCTCGCTTCGCGAGTCGGACTACCTGCCGACCGGAGAACCGCTGTACAACAGTGCGGCGTCCGCGGACCGCGGTTCCTCCGGCGGCGGGGTCTCGCTCAAGCGGCGCGTGCTCGCGTTCTGCGCGGCGCATGGGGTCGAACTCGGCGACGACGCCCGGGTGACGCTGCTCACGCTTCCGAGGATGTTCGGCTATGCGTTCAATCCGGTGTCGTTCTATCTCTGCAGCGACGCTTCGGGCGAGAGGCGCTGTGCGATCGCGGAGGTCACGAACACGTACCGCGAGATGAAGGCCTATTTTCTCCCGCAGGCGCCAAGCCGCGCGGGTTCGCCGGTGTACCGGGCGCGGATGCCGAAGCATTTCTACGTGTCTCCATTCTCGGGCCTCGACGTGGAATTCGACTTCGAGCTGCGGGAGCCTGGGCGCACGCTGGCGGTGAGGATCGACGATTTCGAGGGCGGGCGCCGGACACTGCACTCGACGCTCACGGGCGAGGCGCATCCGCTGACCGGGCGTGCGCTCGCGACCAGCCTGTTTCGGTATCCGCTGCTCACGGCGCGTGTCATCGCGCTGATCCACTGGCAGGCCCTTAGGCTGTGGCTGAAGCGCGTGCCGCATTTTTCAAAGGCATCGCAACCGGAGCTGCAGCGCGACCTGCGGCGTCCGCACTCCTCCATCGCAAAACGAACTCCCGCATGAACTCGGTCTCACGCTCAGACTCCTATCCCGCGGCCGGCGCCTCCGCCGCCGGCGGCCTCTATTCCAAGCTGGTTCTTCGCGCGCTCGAACGCATGCCGGCGGGCCGGCTGGAGCTCGGCCTGCCGGACGGTTCAGTCCGGGCGTTCGGAGGTCGAACCGATGTTCACTGGCATGAGCGGACGCGGGCTTCCGCGGCGCTGGCGATTCCGGAGTGGGCGGCGATCGGCGTGCGCCGGGAGTCCTTCTTCGAAAAGTGCGCGCTGTATGGGGATATCGGATTCGCGGAGTCGTACATGGACGGCGACTGGGAGACGCCGAACGTGGCGGCGGTCATCGCCTGGTTCCTCCTGAACATCGACGATGCGCCCACGCTGTCCGGGTCCCGCGTCGGTGCGGTGGGTCTGAACCTGATGCGCGTGGCGAACCGGATCGGCCACCTCCTCCGGCCCAACTCACGTGCGATCGCGGCGCGCAACATCCGGGAGCACTACGACCTCTCGAACGAATTCTTCGGCCTGTGGCTTGATCGCTCGATGATGTACTCGTCCGCCCGCTGGGAGCGTCCCGGCCTCACGCTCGACGAGGCGCAGCGGGCGAAGAACGAGGCGCTCTGCCGCAAGCTCCGGCTCGGCCCCGGCGACCATGTCCTGGAGATCGGCACGGGCTGGGGAGGCTGGAGCATTCACGCGGCGCGCGAGTATGGGTGCCGCGTCACGAGCCTCACGATTTCGGAGGAGCAGGCGCGACTCGCCAGGCACCGGGTCGAGGAGGCCGGCCTGGGCGACCGGGTCGAGGTGAGGCTCCAGGACTACCGCGAACTCGGAGCGGACGAGCGCTTCGACAAGCTCGTGTCGATCGAGATGCTCGAAGCCGTCGGGCACCGGTATCTCGACGAGTGGTGCCGCGTGGCGGCGCGCGTGCTCAAGCCGGAGGGCCTGATGGCGCTTCAGTTCATCACGTGTCCGGATTCGCGATACGACCAGCTCAGGCGCGGCGTGGATTTCATCCAGAAGCACGTCTTCCCGGGCTCGCTCCTGCTCTCGGTGAATCGTCTCAATGCACGGCTCTCGAGGCACGGCGGCTTCGTACTGAACAGCCTGGAGGACATGGGCCAGGACTATGCGCACACGCTCGCGGCCTGGCGGGAGCAGTTCAACCGGCGCCTGCCCGAGGTGCGCGCTCTCGGCTTTGACGAGCGATTCGTGCGGAAGTGGACCTACTATCTCGGCTACTGCGAGGCGGCGTTCGCGCTGCGCAACATCAGCGTGGTGCAGACCGTTCATACGCGGCCCAACAACCTGAGCTTTGCCTGAGGGCGCCGCCATGATCGTCGCACTTCGCACCTTCTTCATCGCGGTGTTCGTCACCATGGTCGCCGTCACGAGCTGGGCTGGCGCACAGGTCGCGCTGTGGGCGATCCCCGCGTCCGTGGGCGGGCATCCCTGGTTCATCGCGACGCTCTTCGACACGTACTGGGCGTTTTTCACGTTTTACGTGTGGCTCTTCTACAAGGAACCCTCGTGGGCGGCGCGGCTGCTGTGGTTCGTGGCGATCGTGCTGCTGGGCAACATGGCGATGGCGGCGTACGCACTGGCGGTCCTGTTCCGCGTGCCGGCGGATGCGGAGCCCTCAGAGGTGCTGCTGCGTGGCCGGCCCGTGAGTTCGTGGGTGCCGGCGGTGCTGATTGTGGCGTTCGGCCTGGTGGCTGCCGGGGCGGCGGTGTTTTGACTCAGCGGGAGGGAACCGGGCATGACGATATTAACTTTGATGTTCACGGCGCTCGCGGTGGCGCTCCCGGCATTCCTGGTCCTGTTCCTGGTTGCCCGGCGGATTGGGAACTTCGGTATTGTCGACATTGCCTGGGCGGGAGGCTTTGCGCCGGCTGCGGTGTTCTACGGCCTGTGCGGTGCTGGCTCTACGTCAGGACGCGTGCTGGCGGCTGTGACGGGTGGGCTCTGGAGCCTGCGCCTGGGCGGGTACCTGGCGAAGCGCGTGCTCGGGCACCTTGGCGTTGAGGACGGACGCTACCGGGAGCTTCGGCGCGAGTGGGCGGGGGCCCTCGACGTCAAGATGGGCGCCTTCTTTGCGTTTCAGGGGCTCCTGTTGGTCGCGCTCTCGCTGCCGTTTGCGCTCGCGGCATCGAACCCATCCCCCCGCCTGTCCCTCGTGCAGCTGGTCGGAGTGGCCGTGTGGCTTGTGGCGCTCGCGGGCGAAGCGCTGGCGGACGGCCAGCTTGCGGCCTTCAAGCGCGAGGCGGCGAATGCCGGCCGCGTCTGCGACCGTGGACTGTGGGGGCTCAGCCGGCATCCCAACTACTTCTTCGAATGGCTCGTCTGGGTCGGCTTTGCGCTGCTCGCCCTGCCTGCGCGGCATGGCTGGCTCGCCTTCGGGTGTCCGGTCCTGATGTTCGTGTTTCTCACTCGCGTGACCGGGATCCGGTACACCGAGGAGCAGTTGCTGCGCTCGAAGGGCGAGGCGTACCGGGACTACCAGCGGCGCACGAGTGCGTTCGTGCCCTGGTTTCCGCGCCGGGCCTCCGGCGGTCCAAACCCGTGAATTTTCCAACCATGATCGACACACTCCTCGAACGAAACCTGCTTCCCGATCCTGTGGTCCGCTTCGGCATCCGCCGACTGCTCGCCCAGCGCCTGCGCGAGGAGACGCCGGAGTCCGACGAGGCGCGGTGGAGGCGTCTTGCGGCCTTTGCCGACGGTCTGCGCTCGATGCCGATCGCGATCAACACGCGCGAGTCGCGGGAGCAGCACTACGAGATGCCGACGGAGTTCTTCCAGCGGGTGTTGGGGCCGCGCATGAAATACTCGTGCTGCTGGTTCGGCCGTGGCGACGAGGACCTGGCCGAGGGCGAAGAGGCGATGTTGGAGCTCTACGCGGCCCGCGCGCGACTGGAGGATGACCAGGACGTGCTCGAGCTTGGGTGCGGGTGGGGCTCGCTGACACTCTGGCTTGCGGAGCGATATCCCGCCACGCGGATCACGGGCGTCTCACACTCCCGCACGCAGAAGGAGTACATCGATGCGGAGGCGGTCCGGCGGGGCCTGCGAAACGTCACGATCGTGACCTGCGACATGAACGACTTCGACGCGGAGGCGGGATCGTTCGACCGGGTGGTGTCGGTGGAGATGTTCGAGCACATGAAGAACTGGCCGCACCTACTGGCGAACGTCGCGCGCTGGCTCCGTCCGGGCGGGCTGTTCTTCATGCACATCTTCACCCACGCGCGCTATCCGTATCACTTCGTGGACCGTGACGAAAGCGACTGGATGAGCCGGTATTTCTTCACGGGCGGCATGATGCCCAGCGACGACCTGCTTCAGAATTTCCAGGACGACCTTCGGCTGGTCGAGCACTGGCGGGTGAACGGCCGGCACTACCAGCGCACGGCGGAACTGTGGCTGGAGAACATGGACCGGGCGAAGGCGGAGTTGCTGCCTTTGCTGGAATCGACCTATGGCCGGGGACAGGCCACGAAGTGGTGGGCGTACTGGCGGACCTTCTTCATGTCGTGCGCGGAGCTCTGGGGCTACCGCGACGGCGAGGAATGGCTCGTGAGCCACTATCTGATGCAGGCGCCGGAACGGGCCTGAGCCTCAGTGCAGCGTGTGCCCCGCGCGGCGTGACTCGCGGACGATCTGCTCGATGAGTTCCCGGACGAGCGGGTTGGGAAAGCGGCGGCTGGGGGTCACGGCGTAGAAGTTTTCCGTGATCTCCGGAAGGCTGCGGCGGATGATGAGCTGACCGCTGCGGATCTCGTCGCGCACGACGACTGGAGGCACGAGCGCCAAACCGGTGCCCGCGGTGGCGAGCAGGCGGAGCATGGACATGTCGTCGACTTCGGCGATGATGCGCGGCCGGATACCTGCGGAGTCGAGCAGACGGTCGAAAGCCGAGCGCGTGTCGTTCTCGTGGGTGGGCAGGATGAGCGGCACTTCGGCGAGACTTTTGGGAAACTCCAGCCGCCGGGTCTTCCAATCGGGCGTGCCGACGAGACTGACGGGCTGGCGGTCGAGGAGATGGCTGTGCCACGGGTGTTCGGCGTCGGCCTTCACGGGCTGGTTGGAGAGCACCACGTCGAGCTGGTGGGCGTGCAGCTGGAGCAGCAGCTCGCGCAGGCTGCCGGAGCGCAGCGTGAGGTCGAGGGTCTTGCCCAGGGCGAGGGCGGGCCGGAGGAACGAGAGCTGGAAGTTGCGCGAGAGCGTGGCGACGCCGCCGACCCGCAGCACGCGCCGGCCCTCGCGGGGGCGCCCCTGCATCGTCTCGACCAGCTCGTCGCCGGCGCGGCCGATCGTCTCCGCGTAATCCAGTGCGATGCGCCCCGCCTCCGTGAGCCGGAGCCCGCCGCGGCCGCGCTCGAAGAGGGGGTGCCCCAGGCTGTCCTCGAGCGTGCGCAGCTGGACGCTCAGGGCGGAGGCCGACACATGGAGCCGCTCGGCGGCGGCCGACAGGCTTCCCTCGCGGGCGATGGCCCTGAAATAGGCCAGGTGGTGATAGTTCAGGAAGGCCATTGCGCCGGATGATGATTAACAAAAAGTGAAAGGAAAGTTAGAAACCATCTATTTGTCTAAAAACGCCGGGGGCGCTAGAATCCGGGCGATGAATACGACGATCGAAGTCTCGCTGGCGCTGATTCCGGTGCTCCCGCTGTGCGGGGGGGCCGCCTGCGGCCTGCTGCCGGGGGAGTCCGGCGCGCGGGTGTCGCGTGCGGCCGCCTGGGCGGTGGCGGTGCTCGCTGCGGTGGCGGCCGGGGCGCTGGCCTTCGGGCCCGCGATTGGATCCGCCGCGGGCGGCCTGCTGATGCTCGACGGCGTGTCGGCCTCGATGAGCCTGCTGGTGGCCGTGCTCGGCCTGGCGGTGGTGCGGTTTTCGGTGAACACGCTCCGGGGCGACGCGCAGGCCGGGCGTTTCTGGCGGAACCTGAACCTGTGCCTGGGCCTGACCCAGGTCCTGGTGCTTGCGGGAAGTCTCCCGGTCCTTGCGGTGGGCTGGATCGGCAGCAGCCTGGCGCTGCACGGCCTGCTGCTTCATTTCCGCGATCGGGGTGAGGCGAGGCTGGCGGCGTGGACGAAATTCCTGATCAGCCGGACCGGCGACGCCTGCCTGCTGGCGGGAATCCTGGTGCTGCACGCGGCGGCGGGGACCTGGAGCATCGCGGGGCTCGCAGCCTGGGCCGCGAATTCCCCGGCGCAGGTGCCGGCTGCGGCCTGCGGTTTGTTTGCGACCTGCGCCCTGCTCAAGTCGGTTCAGGTTCCCTTTCACTCCTGGCTTCCGGACGCCCTCGAGACACCGTCGTCGGTATCGGCGCTCATGCATGCGGGGGTGGTCAATGCGGGCGGATTTCTGCTGATCCGGCTCAGTCCGGTGTTGGTCGCCGCTCCGTCAGTGCTCGCGGTGGTGGTGGCGGTGGGCTGCTTCACGGTGCTGTTTGGCTCGGTAGTGCTGGCGGCGCAGACCAGCGTGAAGCGCCGGCTGGCGTATTCGACCGTCGCCCAGATGGGTTTCATGATGGTCGAGTGCGGCCTGGGCGCATTCGGGCTGGCGCTGCTTCACCTGCTGGCCCACTCGGCGTACAAGGCGCATGCGTTCCTGCGCTCGGGAACGGCGGCCGGCGAGCCGAGGCCGGGCCTGCCGGTGGTGAAGGCCTGGGCGGTGTTCGCGGGCCTTGCCGTGGCGGCCGCGCTGGTGGCCGCTGCACGCTGGGGTGCGTCGCTCGCGGGGCTTCCCGACGGACAGGCGGTGTTCGACCTGGTGCTGGGGCTGGGTGTGGCCTATGGCCTCGCGGCCGCGTTCTCCGCCGGTTTGCGGGGGGGCGCGCTGCTCGTGGCCCTCCTGGGCGTGGCGGTGGCGCAGACCGCCCACGAGGCGGGACTCGCGCTCTGGGCGCTCCCGACTGGGTCCGCGGCCGTCGGCGCCTCCGCCGCCGTTGCGTCGGTCACCTTCGCCCTCCTGTTCGCGCTCCAGCTGGTGCTGCCCCACCTGGCGGCGCGTCCCGCCGGACGGGCGCTGCATGTGCATGCGCTCAACGGCTTCTATCTCGCCGCCTGGACCCGGCGCCTGATGCGGCGGTTTGGTCCCGTGCGCAACGGCGTCTGATCGCTGCACAACCTCATTTACCATGAACATGACCCTGATTGAGTCCGGATCGGAAACCTCGCTGCACCAGATCGAGCGCGCGTTGGGCCGCGTGCCTCCGCTCTGGCCGCTGCGTTCGGTGGTGGCGGTGAATCCCTACCTCGGCTGGCTCGACCTTCCCATCCAGGAGGCGTCGGCCGAGCACGAGGCGGTCCGGGGCACGCCGATCGGAATGGCTCCCGGGGACTACCTGCGGGCCTGGGAATCCGGACGGATCGCGGCGCGGCACCTCGACGCCGTCGCCGACGAGTCGTGGACCCGCGCGGCGCTGCTGGAGCTCGTGCGGCGGCCGTCGCAGCGGGGCGCGTGCGTCCGTGCGTATTCGGATTTCCTCGACGAGCGCGAACCGGGCTCGGGCTGGACGGCCTTTGTCCGGGACGAGATCGGCAAGCACTGTGCGGCGTTCCTGGACGAGCGGGAATCGTTCTGGCGCAATTCGGCGGGCGGGCGGGGCCTCTTCGCGGCCTGGCGGGAGGCGGCGCTGGTGGACCGGAGTCCCGAGGTGGCGGGGCTCGCGGGGTTCCGTGGTTTCGTGGCCTCGCTGCCGACCGATCCCGACGCCTGTGCGCTGGAGTGTGTGCGCCGGCTCGGGGTGGGGGCGGGGATGCTCGAACGGTTCTTCCTGCGTGAGCTTCACGCGGTGTACGGCTGGGCCTCGTACCTGCGCTACCTCGAGAGGGAGTCGCGGATGGAGGGCCGGGCGCTGCGGCTGGTGAACGCGCTGCTGGCGATCCGGCTCTGCTACGATGCAGCGCTGCACTGGAGGCACAGCGACACGCCGGGACTTGAGTCCGCGTGGCACGAGGCGCCGTTGCGCATGGAGGGAACTGCCGATGAGGCCGAGGGCCTGTGTCGGTGGCAGGCGGCGTACGAGCTTGGGTACCAGGAGTCGCTTGTGGGTGCGCTGGCCGGCCAGCCCTCCCCGGCGCGCACGGCGGTGCCGGAGGTCCAGGCGGTGTTCTGCATCGACGTGAGGTCCGAGCCGCTGCGCCGGCACCTGGAGGCAGCGCATCCCTCGCTCCAGACGCTCGGATTTGCCGGGTTCTTCGGCTTTCCGGTGGGACATCGGACTGCATCGGGCCTGCTTCAGGCGCGCTGCCCGGTGCTGGTGTCGCCGGGCTTGGAAACCGCCACGAACGCGGACGCGAGCGGCCCCGAAGCCGCGCGTGTCTGGAGGGCGGTGCAGTCCTCGGGTGTCGCGGCCTTCTCCTTCGTTGAAACTTTTGGGGCGGCCTTTGCGGCGCGGCTCGGCCTGCGGGAAAAACCCGCGTGTTCGCGCGCCCCGGCGGCGGAGCTTGCTCTGGAGCGGGTGCCGCTGGAGCGGAGGGTCGCGATGGCCGAGGGGGCGCTTCGGGGCATGAGCCTCACCTCGGGCTTCGCGCGGCTCGTGCTGGTTTGCGGGCACGGCAGCCGCAGCGCCAACAATCCCCACGCCTCGGGCCTGGACTGCGGGGCCTGCGGTGGGCATGCGGGGGATGTGAACGCCCGCGTGGCGGCGGCCTGCCTGAACGACCGGGCGGTTCGCGCTGCGCTCCGGGGCAGGGGAATCCACATTCCGGACGAGACCTGGTTCGTCGCCGGACTTCACGACACGATGACCGACGAGGTCGCGCTGGAGGGGGCTGCGGACGCGCCCGCCACGCACGCGGGGCTGGTGTCGGGGCTGGTCGCGTCGCTCGCGCGGGCTTCGGAGGACACGCGCTCGGAACGTGTCGCCAGGCAGCGGATACCGGTGGCCGGCCGCGGCAACCTGAGGCGGCGGCTGGACCGGCGGGCCGGGGATCCCTCGGAGCTGCGGCCCGAGTGGGGGCTGGCGAACAACGCCGCGTTCATCGCGGCGCCCCGCTCGCGGACTCCGTC
>JAJXYI010000214.1 GCA_021780625.1 bacterium
AGCATGTTCCACCAGGGCGACCGTTCGGGCGGCCCGTGGAATCCCTACACGATCGCCAATCTCTTCCTCACCTACGTGCACCGCTCGTGGTCGGTGTCCGTGAACATCGACAACATCGCGGACAAGCAGTACTCGGGCAGTGGTTGGGGTCCCTTCTACATGGATCCCGGCCCGCGCCGGAGCACGCAATTCACCTTTGCTTACAGGTTCTAAGGGGCAACTGTGTTGATCCATGGCGCCGCGCGGGTTTCCCGGCGGCGCCATGTGATGTTTGACTGATGCAGTTGGGATGGAGCCGGAGCCGAACCAAACCGCCTGAGGTAATGGCCACAAGAAACGCAAAAAGGCGCCCGGGTTGCCGACCCTGATCGGGGTGCGCTTATAAGCGCACGCAACGTTTAGCCGGTGCCGCCCGAAAATCCGTGTTTTTCGAAGCGACTCAATTCAGCCTAAAAGCCGCAATTGAACCACTGAGACATCCGCCTTTGCCAAGGCTACGGCGGACAGGCAGAGGACACAGAGCCTGAAATCGAAGCAAGGTGCGGAATTGGCGCTCACCTCGGAGGTGAAGAGAATTGGATACACAATTTCCTCCGAAATGCCTTTCTCCGGGGTTCAAATCAGACTGCGTTATTCTTTCAGGGATGGACGGAGAAATCGCCCGGCGGTGATTGGATCCATGCCCAGTATCGAGTAAAGGCTGCCTGTACTTCGTTGGCTTCCGTTCATCTTCCGAGACGTTTCCCATGAGACTTCGCTGCTTCCTTCTTTTCGTTGCCCTTGCGGCGCACGCTTGGGCCTCGCCCCCTGACTCCGCCGCCGCGGACCTGCATCGTATCCATGCGATGCTTACCGACGCGAAGACGCCCCGCACCTGGGTGTTCACCGGCGACAGCATCACCCAGGGCGCGAAATGGCTCGGGCATGCGCGGTCGTATTCCCAAATCATCGAGGAGCGAATCCGATGGGAGCTCGGCCGCACCCACGACATCGTGATCAACTCCGGCGTCTCCGGCGAAGTCATGTCCGGGCTGCTGGTGGACTACGACTGGCGCGTGGGTCGCTTTCATCCGGATGTCGTCTCCGTGATGATGGGCATGAACGACTGCCGGTACGGGAATGCCGGCCTGTCGAGGTTCACGGCCCAGTTGAAGGAGCTCATACGCCGCATCCGCGCGCAGGGCGCGATCCCCGTGCTCAACAGCACCACCCAGATCGACACGTCGGAGCCGGATGCCCGGGGCCTCGCGGCGCTTCCCGCCTACAACATGGCGATTCGCACGGTCGCCGCGGAGGAACACGTGATTTACGTCGACCACTGGACGCTCTGGGTCGCAGAGCATCCGCGTCTGGACGCCCGGGGATCGTGGCTCGCCAACCCTATTCATCCAGGTCCGCTGGGACACCGCCAGATTGCCATCACCTGGCTCAAGGCGCTCGACCTCTACGATCCGCGCTCGCGCAGTTGCGAGCGCTAGCCTGCATCAGTGGTTGCGAACGCCGAGGGTGAGGCGTGGGTTTTGAGTAGGGTCTGTGCGCCCATCGGGCGCGGCGGGTTCAGACTCGCGGCGTGTCGGCGTCGTAGGAGACTCCGACCTCGGCCCGCCAGGCGTCGAGGAGCGCAAGCGTGCCGAGCGTGTCCGTGTGGGGGACGGCCGGCACTTCGGTGAGTCCTGCGCGAAGGGCGTCGCCAAAGGCGTCCGCCTCGAGGCAATACAGTCCCTTGGCCGCGGAGAGGATCTCCACCTCGGGCTGGCTGGCGTCGCGGTGGTGCACGATCAGCCGGGCGGCTCCTCCGACGCGGCCGGGAAGGAACGGGTGGGGCACCTCTATCCATCCGTGCGTACCGTGGATCCGTGCGGTCGCGTCGGTCGTCACCAGGAATCCGCAGGCGAGTTCCGCGACGATGCCATTCGGGAAGAGCGCGGTGGCGGCGGAGTGTTCATCCACAGCGGTCACCGGATTCAACCGACCCGCACCGCGCAGGCGGGTCGGTTCCGCGCCGGCAGTGTGTGCGGCGGCCCCGGCCAGAAGCCTGGCGAGCGAGGCCGGGTAGATGCCGAGGTCCAGGATTGCCCCGCCGCCGAGCTGTCGGTTGTAGGCGCGATGAGTCGGGTCGAATGGAAAGGCGTCGCAGAACGAGGACTCGATCAGAACGAGCTCGCCGATGTCGCCGGAACGCACCCGCTGAACCAGCCGGGCGGTTTGAGGGTGACATCGATACATGAGCGCCTCCATGAGCAGGACGCCCTGGCTCCGCGCTGCCTCGACCATCGTCAGTGCATCGCGCCGGTTGAGTGCGAGGGGTTTCTCGCAGAGGACGTGTTTCCCGGCGGCCACTGCCTCCAGCGTGCAGACAAGGTGCTCGGAGTGGGGTGTCGCAACATAAACGGCGTCGATACCCGCATCGGAGAGGAGGCGCTCGTACGAGCGATGGGCGCGCACGCCCGGGAATTCCGCCGCGAACAGGCGCGCCTTGTCCTCGGAACGGCTGGCGACGCCGGCAAGGCGTCCGGTGCGAGACTGGGCTAGGTCGGTCGCGAAGCGCCGCGCAATGCCTCCGGTGCCGATGATGCCCCAGCGTAGTGGTTCGTTCATGATGGATGAAGGTGCCGAAGGAAACACGCGCCTGGACCGGTGTCCGGGCCGGTTGGTTTGAACGGCCTCGGGCCGACGCGGGCCCCGTGTCTTTCCAGCAATCCGGCTGGCGCGCCGAGGTGCAAGTGCGGGAGACAGGTAACCATTTGTTACCACGGATTCCGCCTTTTGCCGCGGGGTGGCGTCGGGCATGAATCCCCGCACTTCCCACTCCGGTCGAAACGGACCGGCCCGCATCCCGAAACTGGAATCCCCAACGACGAAGTCACGCTGGAATCACGGAGCCCCCGCCCGGCGGCCGGCGGCGATTCCGGAGCCCTGCGCCAGCCACCCACACTCCATGCATCAACTCGTTCCCCGCAACCGATCCTACCGGCGCCGGACGCACCGTTTCAGGCCCGAGAGTTACTCCCTCACTTTTTCGGGATCGCTGGAGCCGGTGTTGCGCATCCGGCCGGGAGACTCCGTCGAGGCGACTTCCATCGACTCCTCGGGATTCGACGAGGCGGGCGTCGACACCGGCTTTCGGTACAATGCGTTGACAGGCCCCTTCCACGTCGAGGGTGCGATGCCGGGGGACGTGCTTGCCGTGCGGCTGGACCGGATACGGCTGAACCGCCCCGAGGGTCTCGCCTATTCGGGCATCTCGGAGCGGGCCTACACGCCCGCCGAGTATGCCAGGAGCCTCGAGCGGGCCCGGCTCTACCATTGGAAGCTGGATCTTGGGTCGCTCACCGCGACCACGACACTCTCGGAGCGCCTGAAGCGGGTGCGGCTCCCGCTCAGGCCGTTCCTTGGATGCATCGGCGTCGCGCCCTCGAACGGAGAGTCCGTCTCGGCCCTCTATGCCGGTCCGTTCGGGGGCAACATCGACTACAATCGGCTCGTGGAGGGCACGACGCTCTATTTCCCGGTGAGCGTGGAGGGTGCTCACTTCTACTTTGGCGACGGGCATGCGACCCAGGGGGACGGGGAGTCAAGCGGCGGGGCGATCGAGACCAGCATGGCGGTCCGGTTCTCGGTTGAGATCATCCCGGGCCTCGCCCTGCCGGGCTTTCGTGCGGAGTCGCGCGAGTTCTACATGGCGGCCGGCGTGGGCCAACCGCTGGACGAGGCCTACCAGCGGGCGACTGCAAACATGGTCGACTGGCTGACGACGGTGTTCGGCTTCGATCGCCACGAGGCCTACGTGTTGATCGGCGTCAACGGGCGTATCGACGTGGCCAACACAGTGAACGGCCGGGGCAACACGGTCGTCTGCAAGCTCGACCGCCGCTTCCTGGACGCACTCTCGCGGGGCCTGCCCGCATCGAAGACCCACGCAGGGTCGCGCCGTTCGCGTTAACCGATTTTCCGGCGGCCGCTGAGCCTGCCGGTGCCAAGCCCATCCTCCACAAAAGACACCCTCATGTTCAAAAGCGCAGACTTGCCCCGCCACGCGTGGCTGACGGTCATACTCCTCTGGTTCGCCGGCGCCCTGTACTTCCTCGATCGCGTGGTCGTCACGACCATGCACAACTCGCTCATCTCGGCGATCCCGATGACCGACGCGCAGTACGGCCTGCAGATTTCGATTTTCTTCTGGGTCTACTGCGTGCTGAGCCCGGTGGCGGGTTACGTGTCGGACCGGTTCAGGCGGAGCCGCGTGATCGCGGGGAGCCTGCTGGCCTGGTCGGTGATCACGCTGCTCACCGGCTATGCGCGCAGCTTCGAAGGCCTGATGACGATGCGTGTGCTGCTGGCGTTCGGGGAGGCGTGCTACTACTCAGCCGCGGTCGCGCTGATCTGCGACTATCACCGCGGCTCGACGCGATCGCTCGCGAACGGGCTTCACGTCACGGGCCTGATGATCGGCGGGGCGGGAGCCGGCATCGGTGGTTGGCTGGCGGATACGAAGGGCTGGAGCTTCACCTTCTACGCGCTGGGCGCCATCGGGATCGTCTACTCCCTCATGATCTTCCTCTTCCTCAAGGACGCGCCGAAGGAGCACGAGGAGGCCCGGGAAGCCGGCGGGGCGAAGCCGGACCAGCCGGAGACCAGTTTTGCCGATGCCTTCAGGAGCCTGTTCAGCTCGGGGGCGTTCTGGCTCGCGTTCTGTTTCTGGGGACTGCTCGGCATCATCATGGGCCTGGTGGTCGGCTGGATGCCCACCTACATCATGGAGCGGTTCCACCTGACGCAGGGCACGGCGGGGTTTGTCTCCACCGGGTACAGCTCCGTGGCCTCGTTTATCGGCGTTCTGGGCGGCGGCGCGCTCTCGGACGCCTGGAGCCGGCGTAACCGCTATGCGCGAATCCTCGTGCCTGCGATCGGCCTGTGCATCGCGGCCCCCGGTGTCTTCCTGGTGGCGAGTTCCAAGGTGCTGTTCCTCTCCATCGCGG
The DNA here is from genome assembly GCA_021780625.1 of bacterium. The sequence goes on from JAJXYI010000214.1 coordinate 4,980, forward strand.
GCCTGTGCCTGTACGCACTGACCCGGTCGTTCACCGACAGCAACCTCATGCCCATCCTGTGCATGATCGTGGATCCCCGGTATCGGGCGACCGCGTACGGGTATCTGGACATGCTCTCGTTCCTGATGAGCGGCCTCGCGATCTTCCTGGGCGGGGTCCTGCGCGACGCGCACATCGGCCTGAGCACGATGCTGTCGTTTTCGGCGCTAAGCGTCATCGGATGCGCGGCGCTTCTGTTTGCGCTGGCGGTCAAGGCGCGGCGCATGGAGGCGAAGGGCGCATGAGCCGCGGGGGCTCCTTCGATGAAAACGAAATTTACGGCGATCGCGCAGGGCGGAAATGTGCGACTGAACAAGCTGATCGACCTGCGCCTGGCGGGCCGTCCGGCCTTCGGGGTATTTTCTTCAAATCTGGCTCCGAGGACCGCGGCGGCGCTGGCTTCGGCGCCCTTGGATTTCGTGATCGTGGACCTGGAGCATTCGCCGTTCGACCCGACGCGGCTGGAAACCTACCTGCTTGCGATGACGGACAGACGG
>JAJXYI010000350.1 GCA_021780625.1 bacterium
CGTTTGCGCGGGCCCAGTAGAAGGCGGGGTGAGGGGTCATGCCGCTCACCCAGCCGTGCCGGTAGAGGCCGGTCTCGGAGACGAACATGCGGGCGGAGAACTGCCGGATCTGCCGCGCAGCGTCATCCAGCCAGGACCTGTCGTGGGTGAGCGCATACATGTCGGACAGCGCGGGCACGCTCATGTAGAGGTCGTCGGCCCAGAGCGTGTCGGGCATCGGGAAATGCCGGGCGAGGGTGCCATCGGGCAGGCGGTATTGGCCGGACCTCACCCAGGCCATGTAGGTGTCGATCCGCGGCCGGAGCAGGTCGGGGTGGAGACCGCGGAGCGAGGCCTCGATCATGGCGGCGGCCATTGCCCCACAGTCGTCGAGCGCCTGGGGATGAAGGACGGTGGACATCGCCAGCCAGCGCTGGGTGCGGGTCATGCCGGACTCGTCGAAGGGATGTGCCTGCACGTCGGCGGCGACCTTGGCGATCGCGGTCAGGCGCTGGTCGACGTAGCCGGCGTAGCGCCGGTCGCCGGTGATGTCGGCGACGTGCAGCATGCCCGAGTAGGTGACGCCCCATTCGTAGGTGGTGAGAAGGAAGTCGGTGGGCGCGAAGGAGACGTTGGGCGGAAGGTGGTCGAGGTCGTCCACGGGCCGGCCTGTCGAGCGGTCGACCACGCGGACCGGTGATGCCGTATCCAAATATCCCAGGACGCGATCGAGCACGGCCTTGATCTGGGCGGGACTTTCGGGCTCGTAGGCGACGGAGCCGACGCGGGCGCCGGGGACGTGGGTGGACTTCGCCGCGAGTGTGGGCGCTGCGCAGAGGACGGCGAGGGTGGCGGCCGACGCGAGCGAAGACAGGAGGCGGCGTGCGGACCGGGTGGCGGGGTGCGGTCGGGGATGCATAGGGACAGGCAGAGGCTAGGGTTTCGCCCGGCGCGGGGACAACCGGCCGGGGATTCGGACCGTCCGTTGGAGGACTGGATTGAGCGCGGGCGGGCGGCGCTCAGGGGACCGCGGTGAGGACGATGTCCGCGGAGCCCAGTCCGGGCGAGGTGGCGTGCACGGTAATCGGGCCGTCGGTGGCGGAGGCGCGGACCATCGCCACGCAGCGGCCCTGGAAGGCGCGCCGCTCGGAGGCCTGGAAGGGTTCGTGACTGGTGTTGTCGGCGCTGTCTACCGCGACGACCGAGCCCGGACCGGAGGCGGAGAACGTGATCTCGTTGGAGGCGGCGGGAACAGGGACTCCGTTCGCGTCGGTGACGACGGCGGTGACGGTGGCGACATGGTTCCATCCGGGGGCGAGGCGGCTGCAATCGACCGAAAGGTGGATGCGCGCGGGGGCGCCGGCCGTGGTGAGGTCGGATTCGGCGACCACGCGACCGCCATCGCGGCCGACGGCGCGGAGCGTGCCGGGCGAATAGGGAACGGACCAGGCGCGCGGTGTGAGATCGGCGGGGCGGGCCTGGGCGCCGAGCGAGCGTCCGTTGAGGAAAAGCTCAACCTGGTCGCAGTTGCTGTACACCTCGACCTGTTCGTCGTGCGGCGCGGGGTTGGACGGCGTCCAGTCGGAGAAGAGCACCTGGCGGCGCCAGGCGGGGATCGCGGGCGCCTTGCCGTAGCCGGGATCGGTCGGCGGCGGGGCAGCGCGTGCGACGCGTCGGGCGACGTACACCATCGGGTGGTTCGCCCACCAGCTCGCGAAGATCATGCCGTCGGGATGCGGATAACCCGTGCGGTCGAGCAGGCCGGAGCTGTTGGCGATGCCGGGCCAGGCGTGGGCCTCGCCGAGGTAGTCGATGCCGCTCCAGATGAACTCGCCCGAGTAGGCGGGGTTGTCGCGGACCGCGAGCCAGGAGGAGAGCTCGTGATTGTTCTCGGTGCCGATGATCTTGCGGGAAGGCTTGGCGGCGTGCGCGGCGAGCAGTTCGTTGAAGCGGTAGTTGGTCCCCACCACGTCGAGCATGTCGGCCAGACCGTCGTCGTAGTCGTGGCTCACATTGGGTCGGAAGAGCGCCTGCGTGACCGGGCGGGTCGGATCGACCTCGTGATACACGCGGACCAGCGAGGCGAGGATGCGCTTCGCCAGCTCGGTGTGGGGCGTATCGTGGATCTCATTACCCGCGCTCCACAAGATGATGCTGGGATGGTTGCGGTCCCGCATCACCATGTCGCGGAGGTCGGTGAGCGCCCATTTCTCGAAATGGAGGTGGTAGTCGTAGGGATTCTTCCCGACGGTCCAGCAGTCGAAGGACTCGTCCATGACGAGGAAGCCCATGCGGTCGCACAGGTCGAGGAATTCGGGTGCGGGCGGATTGTGGGCGGTGCGGATGGCGTTTACGCCGAGGGCGCGCAGGGCGGCCAGGCGGCGGGCCCAGACGGAGAGCGGGACGGCGGCACCGAAGGCGCTGCCGTCATCGTGCAGGCACACGCCCTTGATCTTGAGGTTGCGTCCGTTGAGCCAGAAGCCCGTGGCGGCCTCGAAGCGGGCGTCGCGAAGGCCAACGGGCGTGGTGACGTTGTCGAGCACCGTGCCCGCGGCATCGGCCGACTCGAGAAGGGTCACGGCCCGGTAAAGGCGGGGGGAGTCGACGTCCCAGAGTTCGGGATGGGCGACGGCGAGGTCGACGCCGAGTTCTGCGGACTTGCCGGGAGCAACGGCCTGCGCGGGGGAGACGGCGCGGGCGGCGAGACGGCCGGCGGGATCGAACAGGAGTTCCTCGAGGCGCACGGTGCGCTCGGCGCCGGACTGATTGACGGCGGTGGTGGCGACGTGGACGGTGGCTCCGGCCTCGGAGACGCGGGGGGTGGTGACGACCGTGCCCCAGTGCGCGAGGTGGACGGGATCCTTGATGACCAGCCGAACGTGGCGGATGATGCCCGCGCCGGGCGCCCAGCGCGAGGCGGGCTCCTGGGAGTCATCGACGCGCACGGCGATCACGTTGGCCTGGCCGGCGGGTCGCAGGGAGGACGTGAGGTCGTAGGCGAAGCTGATGGTGCCGTTGGGCCGGTGGCCGAGGTGGACGCCGTTGATCCAGACGTCGCTGTTGGCCATCACCCCGTCGAACTGGACAGACACGCGGCGGCCCTCGGAGCCGGGCGGGAGGGTGAAGGTCTTGCGGTACCAGCCGATGCCCGCGGGGAGGAACGCGCCGGCGGCGCCGGTCGGGTTGGATTTGTCGAAGGGGCCGGCGATGCTCCAGTCGTGAGGGACGTCCACGCGTGTCCAACCGGAGTCGTCGAACCCCGGGGCCTGCGCGTCGGGTGCGTCGCCGCGGACGAAACGCCAGCCGTGGTCAAAGCCGAGCGTGGCGCGCGCGGACGGGGCGGCCGCGGCGGCGGCGGGGGTCGCTCGGAGGGTGGGTGAAATCGGTAGGGACAGGGCCGATACCGCGAGGAGGAGTGCGGTTGCGCGTTTCATGGGGGAGGGAATAAGCCTGAACTCGGCGACTGAATGGAACAGAAGGAAACGAAGGACTAGCCGCTTAATCCTAAATTACTCAGTTGGAATTGAACCACAGAGACTCAGAGAACACGGAGAAATGCAGTTGGGCGGGGATTTTGTATCGAATCTCTTTCACGTGCGATGTGAGCGCTGTTTCCGCTCCTTGCTTGGATTTCAGCCTCTGTGATCTCTGTGTCTCTGTGGTTCAAATACGGTGTATCGTTCAGCTTCGTTTGGCGGGTTCGTGGTCGGGGGCGAGTTCGAGACGCAGGTAGTCGTACTCGATTCCGCTGGTCGGGTTGCCGCCGGGGATCGTGAGCTTGAGGGTGTTCGCGCCCTCGCGCAGCGCGGAGGCGGGGAAGAGCACGTCGTGTTCGCTCCACAGGCCCTGGATGCCGTCGCGGTTGATCACGGCGTTGTAGCGCAGGTCGTCGAGTTCGCCGACCTTGCGGTCGTTGACGGTCACGTAGAGGTGTCGCGTGCCGATGCCGCAGAGGGCGAGCCGGAGGATGGCGCGCTCGGTGCGCGAATCACCGAGAGCCGCGGACGTGAGTGTGAAGTGGATGGTCCAGGTGGTGGACGTGCCCGGTTCGCGGCCGTTGGTGTCGTCGGCGGGGGCGCGCGGCACCTGCTCGAAATTCCAGTCCTTGTGGAAATCGCTCTTCCCGATCGTGTAGTCGACGTCGTGTGGGAACCACTTCGGGTACTCCAGATAGAGGCCCCAATGGCGGTAATCGTCGCCGTGGAAGAACTCGCGGGCGCTGCGGTTGGGGATGCCGATGTCCCAGAGCTGGCGGCCATAGCGCACGGGGTGCCACACGATGCGGCCCAGGTCGAGACGTTCGCCGGACTTGAGCACGATCTTTTCGCTCACGAACTCGCCTAGCACGCCGTCGGCGATGGCGTGGAAGACGTAGGTGCCGGGACGGACGTTCGGAATCGTGAACGGATGATTGTCCGAGGTGCGCACCCAGAATTCGTAGTGCTTGGCGTCGGTCTGCCAGCCGACCTGGACTTCCGGCGGGGTCCGTCCGAAGCGCGCCCAGCCGGTGGCCGTGTAGTCTGGCGCGGACAGGCCGACGAGCATGGAAGTCGGATGGAGGCCGGGTTCTTGCGGATCCTCGACGGTGATCCGTCCGGTGACGACCGCGCGTTGATCGGCGTGCGGGTAATCGACGCCGTTGACCCAGACGTAGGGCCACTCGTGGGATTCGGACGCGGCCTGGCGCAGGGCGTCGTGCCAGAGTTCCTGCGGGCCGGCGCCGGCGTTACAGTAGACGAGCATCGGGCCGACGACCTTCGTCCAGGCCTCGCCCTTCGCGATCGGGCAGAACGAGCCGCCGTAGTGGGTGCCGCGCCAGTAGTTTAGGAGAACGGGATCCGGCGAGTTCGACAGGTCGAGGTGGCCTGTCAGCTCAACTTTGGTCGGCCCGCCGCTCAGGTATTCCATCGAAGGATTGATGAACCAGAGCCCGATGTGTGCGTCGCCGGCGGATACGGCGCCCGCGGCTGCGACCGGGAAGGCGCGCGTGCTCGACCAGCCGTAGGCGGGGGTGTCGAACTGCACCGCGGTGTAGTCGTACTTGTGCTCGACCTGGCCCTTGTAGATTCCGGTGTTCAGGCGCCGCGCCTCCTTCATGTTGAGCGGGGTGCCCTCGACCCAGTCGCGGGGGGCGAGCATGTGTTTGTTCACCTCCGCGTTGATGGTCATCCAGTCAAAGATGTCCGGGTTCAACTTGGCCGCGAAGCGGCTTTCGCCGATGTGGTCGGCCGGGTAGTCCGCGGGATGCGAGTAGATCGCGTACGTGTACACGCCGCTGTCGTCGCGGCCGAGCGCGTAGCGCAGCTCGAGGTCGCAGCGGATTCCGCCGCCGGGGGCGTTGGGGCTGAGCATGCGTCCCTCGGAGATGCCTTTCACGGAAACCTCGGCGCGCGCTCCGCCGTTGGACGCCGGATCGATCGTGACCGAGTCGATGACCCGTGGCGCGCGCCCGGTGTTTTGCTCCCAGTAACCGGCGGCGTAGCCGGAGTGGTGGCCGAACAGCTCGAGCCCGCGATACTTGAGCGACACCA
>JAJXYI010000670.1 GCA_021780625.1 bacterium
TTCCCGAGTTTCAACGCCCTTGCATAAAGGGCTGGTTCCCCAGCCACGAGCTGAGTTCGTCGGCCATCGCCTGGTCGTCTTTCACACGCGGATGCGTCTCTGTCCAGTGGGTGAAGACAAAGTGCGCCACGTCACGGTCGCCTGCCTCGAGTTTCGTCACAGCCGCCATCCAGGCTTTGCGCAGGACTTCACTCTTCGCGCCTCCAAACATGCCTCCGCGCAGCAGCACGATTTCCGCCTTCGGATACGCCGCACGTATCGATTGGACCAGTGCGACGTAGCCCGCGGTGAAACCAGGCGGGAACGGCTCGTGGTGCACCGAGGTGAACGAGTTGTCGTTTTCACCGAAATTCACGAAAACGACATCCGGCTGCCACGACGTGAGGTCCGCCTTTGGCGCACCCACCCGGGGATAGACGCGGTCCCAAACCTGCCCCGCGAGCATCGGCACATAACCCGCGCATATGCCCATGCCGCTCACGGCGATGCAGCGGTAGTCCGCGTGAAAGGCCGCTGCCGTCAACGCTCCGTAGCTGAGCGCGTTGTCATGCGTAAGCCGGTCGTCCCACTGGTCGGCGGGACCGTCCTCGTTGCAGGCTCCCACCGTGATCGAATCGCCGATGAATTCCATCTTCATGCGATAGGTCGGCCTTTGCGCCGCCCATAGCGCCGCACCATGCGCGACCTGGATGCCCTTGAAGGCCACCGTGCCCGCCGTCGCCTCGCTGCGCTTGAAGAGCATCAGCCGGTGCCTCCCCGGACCCAGCGGAAGCGTCAGTTCGTAGCAGTGTTGCGAGGGATCGCGGAGCGCGAGGACGTGGCTCATCCCGTCCACGTGCACATCGAAGAAACACTGGTCCTGCAGGTGGTCGAATAGCAGCGCGATGCGGCTGCCCTCGAAATCGATCCAGATTCGGCTGCCTTCCCAGATCGCCACCGGCGCCGCAGGCTTCGCGGTGTCGAAGCGTCCCTCGTACAGGAACCGGCTGTCCGACGCAGGCACCGTCGTCAGTCCGACGTCCGCCGAAGGCGAGGATTTGAAATATTGGCCATGGTCCGTGAGCGTCGGTTCGGCATGGATGGCCACCAATGCGAGGGCATAATATGCGGCGGCACCGCGGAGGAATCGGGAGAGCATGGGATCGATCATAAAGGGACCCAAACCCTGCCCAGCACGGGCCGGGTCCGTCAACGTCAAGCTTGCCCGCACCACTCGGGGATTGCACCCGCCGCGTGTGACGGAAAATGTGGCGGCACCCATTCCTCCACGATCATGCGCATTCTATTCATTGGCGGCACCGGCATCATCAGCACCGCCTGCACCCAGCTCGCCATCGCGCGCGGCCACTCGGTCACGCTCTGCAACCGTTCCCGCCACATCCCCATCCAGGGCGCCGCCCAGATCACGGTCGACATCAACGATCCTGTCGAATCCGAGCGCCTGCTCTCCGGCCACACCTGGGACGCCGTCGTCGATTTTCTCGTATTCACCCCGGTCGAACTCGAACGGCGCATCGCTTTGTTCCGGGGCCGCACGGCCCAGTACATTTTCATCAGCTCCGCCAGCGCCTACCAGAAGCCGCTCAGTCACTACCTGATTACCGAATCCACGCCGCTCGCGAATCCACATTGGGACTACTCCCGCAACAAGATCGCCTGCGAGGAACGCCTGCTGCGCGCCCTGCGCGAGGAGTCCTTCCCAATGACGATCGTGCGGCCGTCGTTCACGTTCGGCGACACCGTCATTCCTCTCGCCGTCAACAGCTGGCTCAAAAGCTACACGGCTATCGACCGCATGCGCCGCGGCCTGCCGGTCATCGTCCCGGGCGACGGTCTTTCGCTTTGGACCATGACCCATAATTCCGATTTCGCCAAGGGCCTGGTCGGCCTGTGCGGCCACCGCGGAGCCATCGGACAGTCCTTTCATATCACGTCCGACGAGGTGCTCACCTGGGACCAGATCTACCAGCAGACGGCCGAGGCTGCAGGAGTCTCCCATCCGAAGCTGGTGCACATCGCGACGGACTTTCTCTGCGCTTGCGACCCCGGCTTCACGGGCGGCCTGCTCGGCGACAAGTCGCACTCCGCCGTGTTCGACAACACGAAAATCAAACGTTTTGTGCCCGACTACGTCGCCACCACCCGCTACCGCGACGGCATCGCCCGGACGATCGCCTGGTACGACGCCGATCCGGCGTGCCGCCATATCGACGAAGCCGCAAACCTGACCTGGGACCGTATCCTGTCCGCCTACGACCACGGCCTGCGCGCGGCGGCCTCCGAGTTTCGTCACAAAAGCTGAACGGCGTTCGGGAGCCTCCGAACGGGACGGCGTTCCGTCATCGCCCGGGACTTCGTTTTCCGACTCGTGTCTGCACCTGCGATCCCGCAAATATGCGGCGATCCCTCCCTGCCCGGATGGCGAAATGGTAGACGCACGAGACTTAAAATCTTGTTTCCGTAAGGAAGTGTGGGTTCGAGTCCCACTCCGGGCACCAGGCTTCGTCGTAGCTTCGCTACGGACTACGCCTGGCTGCGCCGCTCCGAAGACAATCCGGATAAAGGTGAATCACAGCGCAGAAGCCTGCCGGGCGTAGTCGTCGCCACCGGCGACACGAAGCCCGGCTCTTCGTTCCGATTGCCATTCGGTCAATTCATCTGCGCAATCCACGACAGATCCATGGCTGGCCGCATCACACAAGCAGAGGTCGCCCGTCGCGCCGGGGTGCACGTCACCACGGTTTCCCTCGCGCTGAGAAACCACCCCAGTCTTCCCGCCAGCACGCGCGAGCGCATCCAGTCGCTCGCCGACGAAATGGGCTACCGTCCCGATCCGATGCTGCGCGCGTTGATCGCGTACCGGCACAAGGAGAAGCCCGCCAGCGCAGCCACCACCCTCGCGTACCTCACTCACTGGGGCTCGCGCTGGGGCTGGAAGGCGTCACCCGCCCACGCCGATTTCTACTCCGGTGCCGCAGCGCGGGCTGCACAGCTCGGCTACCGTCTCGAACACTTCTGGCTCGGCGAACGCGCGACCACGCCTCGCAGCCTCAGCCACTCGCTCGCCGCCCGCGGCATCGCAGGCCTCATCGTCGCCTCCCATCGCTGGGAAAACGATGCCGAGCTGCAGATGGACTGGAAACGATTCTGCGCTGTCAAAATCGACTTCTTCCCCCACTCGCCCCATCTGCACACGGTCACCAACGACCAGCGGGCCATCATCCGGCTCGCCCTGCAGCGGGTCGCCGCCGCTGGCTACCGCCGCATCGGCTTTGTCATGCCGCGATGGTGGGACCGCTTCGTCGACCAGGCCTGGTCCGCAGGTTTCCTCGCCGAACAACAGAATCTGCCCGAAGGCGACCGAGTCCCCATCCTCGCCTATGCGTCCGCACGGCCCGAGCCGTCGGCAAGCGGCGGACACACGCCCGTCCCGGCCCGTGAACTCAAGGCGTGGCTCGACCGCCACCGCCCCGAGGCCCTCATCAGCTGGGCCCCCTTCGTGCGTCCCCGGCTCGCCGATCTGGGCCTGCGGATCCCTCGCGATCTCGCCTACGTGGACATCTTTCGCACCGACGGCGATTCCGAGGCCGCAGGCATCCGCCAGAACTGTCGACGCGTCGGCGAACTCGCCGTGGAGCTGCTGGCCGGCCAGCTGACGCAGTACTCGTTCGGCGTGCCCGAATTCCCGACCTCCACCCTCGTGGGTGGAACCTGGTTCGACGGCCCTTCCTTGCCCCCTCGCACGGCCGTCTGAGTTTTCGTCGCCACGCTTCGATCCCCCGTCCGATCTATAGGAAGACTGACGAGGTGCTTGCTGCACACTGCGCCCACGCGCGACCTTGCCCGCTTCGTAGTTCACCCGCCCCATGCGCCCTCTCCCTCCCCTGTTGTTCCTCGCCATGATTCTGGCTCCCCTGGCCCGCGCCGACGTCCAGGTTTCCATCGACACCACGTCGTATGTGCGGCCTCTCAGCAGCCAGCATTTCGGCCTCAATACGGCCATCTGGGATCACACCCTCTCCCAGGACGCCGCGGATTTCCAGGACCTCGGCACGCTGACCCTTCGCTTCCCCGGCGGCTCCCTCTCCGACGCCTACCACTGGCAGACCAACATGACCCAGGACCAGAGCTGGAACGGTCCCTGGTTTTCCGACTACTTGGAGTTCGGCAAGCTCGTCCAGGCGCTCCACGCCCGGGCCATGATCACGGTCAACTACGGCAGCGGCACCCCCGAGGAGGCCGCCGCCTGGGTCGACGCGGCAAACAACCAAGATGGGTTCGGCTTCAAGTACTGGGAGGTCGGCAACGAATGCTACGGGAGCTGGGAGGAAGACAAGCAGTCCACCCCCCACGACCCGGTCGTCTACGCCACCCGCTTCGCCGACTACTACGCGAAGATGAAGGCCGTCGATCCCACGATCCGGATCGGCGCCGTCATCGCCGCGCGCAGCTCGTACTACACGATGACGCCCCTCGACGACTCATATAGGGGCTCCCACACCGTCGTCGATCCCCGCACCAACGTCTCCCACAGCGGTTGGACCCCCGTGATGCTCACGACCCTCAAGTCCCTCGGCGTCACCCCCGATTTCGTCATCTTCCACCGCTACCTGCTCACCCCGGGCCAGGAGACCGACACCGATCTGCTCAACTCCTCCGCGACCTGGGTCAATGACGCCACCGAGATCCGCCAGGAACTCACCGACTACCTCGGCGCCGCCGGCGCCAATGTCGAGATGATCACGACCGAGAACAATTCCGTGTCCTACGGCGCGGGCAAGCAGACTGCCAGTCTCGTCACCGCCCTTTTCTGCGCCGACAGCTTCGGCAGCATGATCCAGACCCAGTTCAATGGTGACTACTGGTGGGAGTACCTGAACGGCAACAGCACCACCGGCAACAACAGCCCCTCATTGTACGGCTGGCGCAACTACGGTGCCGACGCCATCATCACCCCGGTCAACAACGTCAACCAGAAGCTCCCCGCCTACTACGCGATCAAGATGATTTCGAAGTTCGCCCGGCCCAGCGACGAGGTCGTCAGTGCCTCCAGCGACAACCCCCTCCTGTCCTGCTACTCCGTGCGACGCACCGACGGCTCCCTCGGCATCCTCGTCGTCAACAAGAGTCCGGACACCACCGAGACGGCCGATTTCTCGATCGCGCACTTCAACCCGGGCGCGACCGCGACGACGTATACGTATGGGATTCCCCAGGACAACGCGGCGCGCGACGGGACAGGGAACACCGACATCGCCTCCGGCGTCATGGCGATTCCCGGAACGGCCTTCTCCGCGTCCTTCGCCCCCTATTCGATCAACGTCATCGTGATTCCGCCCGCGGTCGCCCCCTCCAGCAGCTCGATCCTGTATTCCCTCTCGGCCCGGGGCTATGTGGGCAGTTCCACCGACACGAATCCCTCGCTGACGATCGGCTTCTCCGTATCCGGCGGCGCCAAGACGCTGCTCCTGCGCGGCGTCGGCCCCACGCTCGCGAACCTGCACGTCGCCGGCTCGCTCGCGGACCCTACACTGACCGTCTACAACATCGCGCCCAACGGCACTCCGACCCAGGCGGGTGGAAATGACAATTGGGGCGGCACCCAGGCGCTTCAGAACCTTTTCAGCACGACCGGCGATTTCGCCCTGCCCGCCAACTCCAAGGATGCCGCCATGCAGTTCGCCGCTCCCGGCGGCCTAGGAACCGCGGAAATCACCAGCGTCGACGGCACGCCCGGCGTGGCCCTCGGCGAGATCTACTCGGCCGATACCACCCAAGCCTCGCGCCTGATCGGCCTGTCTGCCCGCGCCATCGTGGGCACCGGTGACAACGTCCTCGTCGGCGGCTTCGTCATCACCGGCTCGGCTCCCATGAAGGTCCTCATCCGCGGCATCGGACCGACGCTCGCAAACCTGGGCATCAAAAACCCGCTCGGCGACCCCACACTCACGCTGTACGATGCGAAGGGAAACATCATCAGTGCGAACGACGACTGGGGCGGCTCCCAGGCCTTGGTCGACGCCTTTACAAAGACCGGCGATTTCGCGCTGGATCCCCTGTCCAAGGACGCCGCGATCCTCATCACCCTTCCACCGGGCCTCTACACCGCCCAGGTGTCCCCCGCCGGCGGCACCGCCCAGGTCCCCGCCGCAGGCTCGCCGTCCGGCGTCGCCCTCGTCGAGATCTACCAGGTGCCATGAGGCAGAGGTCGGAAGTCGGATTTCGGACGTCGGAGGGGGTTGTCTGCCGGCGGCCGAGGACGGCCGGATGAAACTTGGCTTCGGATCTGGGTACTCTGCCCCCTGATCTCTCACTTCAAACTTCTGTCCTGGCCTCTGCCATCAGGCCTCACACGTCCGCATTCTCCAGCCCGCCAAAGAAGCGCTGGTAGACGATCAGGTATCCAAGCTGGAACATAGCCGCCGCTAGGAAGGGCGCGGTGAGCCAGCCGTAGTGGAGCATCACGCCCGCAATCGCCGGACCGATCGCACGAGGCACCTGGATCGAGACGTTGTTCACCGTCGCCGCCAAGCCCTGGCGATGCTGGCGCGTCAACCCCATCGTCAACGCCTGCCTTACCCCGATGGTCCCCTGATTGAACGCGGCTCGCACCGCCCATAACACGGCCGCCAATCCAAAGACCGGCATGAAGGGCGTCAGCACCATCAGAACCAGGCCCACGCCGCGCATGACCACCACCGTGCGCACCACGCCGAACCGAGGAGCGATCCGTGCAGCAACCAGCCCTCCAAGGGCCGCCAGCACAAAGCCGGCGCCAATCGCGATGCCAATCGTCCCCGGACCGTGCCCAAACCGCCTGAGAAACCAATACGCCATCAGAGGCGCCACCATGCCGATGCCAAAACCGTTGAGCATGTTCGCCAAGGCTAGTCTCACCAAATGCCGGTTCTCCGCCCGGTTCGTCTCCGATGCCGCGTCCCGCTGCGCGGTCGAGCCCTCCGCGCCCGTCTTCGGCGTCTCAGGCGCCTTCCGACGTTTTTCGTCCGGCGCCCGGACAAACATCACCAGTCCGACGATCGAGCCCAACAAGGGCAGCACAAACAAGGGCCGGTACGCCAGCGCTCCCGGCAGGGCGTGACCCCATACCGCAGGGAGTCCCGCCAACAGCGCCCCGACCGCCATGCCCGCAAACCCTAGCACCGAATTCAGGCTGAACACCCGCGCCCGCTGCGACTGCGGCAGATTTTGCGCCAACCATGCTTGTTCAAGCGGACCAAAGGGTCCCGCCGCACCATTCGCACCGCGCCCAAATCCCCCCATGACCGCCCCCAGCGTCAAAACCCAGCCCGCTCCGCTGCACAACGCCAGCAACGCGCTGATCATCGAAAGTCCCTCGTACGCGAGCAGGAAGGGTTTCCGTCCAAGCCGGTCGCTCGCCGGACCTATGAGCACCGTCAGAATCACTCCAAACAGGAGCGCGGCCGACAACAGCACGCCGATCATCGCCGCACTCCAGCCCAGCGCATGCAGATAAAGCGTGAATCCCACCACCAGCGCCCCTTGCCCGATGCTCCGCGCAAAACGGGCGGCCATGACGAGCTTGACGGCGGCCGGCCAGGCGTCGGCAGATGATTGGTCTGGAGATTTCGCGAGTCTCATGTGCGGCGAAGGATGCGAGACGTCCGCAACGCCCCCCCGGTTTCCTGTCCGCACCCCACGAACGCCACTCGTGCGACCGAACCGACTTCCCTGTCACAACTTACCCAGTACACCCAGGTCCCGTGGCAAAATTGCCCCCGAGCCCCCACCACACCGCGCACTCTTGCCGCAAACCGGGATCGTGGCCCGAGGGCGAGGGGCGCCGTGTCGCCGTTTCCAAGTATCTCATTTCTCCGCATGGATCCAAGCCACCACAGCGCCCACCCCGCATCAACGAAAGACTCGAACCGCCTCCCAAGGCGAGGGGCGTTGACGCTGCTCGCGGAGGGACGGATGATTCGCGCATGGCTCGCGTACACACCGGAGGCGGAGATTTGCCACGCATGTGGAAGGACGAGACACTGGGGCCCGGCCTGAAGCGGGTCCTGTTGCGCTGTCTGGTCCTCGCCGACAAGGCCGTCGCCACCGATCTGCGCGCAGCACGAGTCCGGATCAAACGCGCCCGCGCCGTACTCCGGATGGCCGAAGCTTTGGGCGCCCCCTGGGCCGCGACGGCGCGCCGGGATCTTGCGCGCCTTGCTCGAAACCTCGGCGCAACCAGAAATCACCGGGTCGTCGTCGATCTGGCCGGCGCCTGCGTTCCCGCCCTGAAGGGGAAAGCCCGCCTGTGCGCACTGGCCTTGATCGAGACTCCCTGCCCCTCTCCCAATCTCGCCGAATGGACACGGGCCCTCGCCCGACACCGGGCTTCCCTCGCATCGAAACCCTGGCCGACGCCGAAGCGGGATCAGCTGGACGCGGTCCTCGACGCCTCGCTCCGCCAGGCCCGCAGACAGGCGCGCCACGCCGCCAAGGGTGATTCGTTTCACACTTGGCGAACTTCCGTGATCACGCTCCGCGAGCAGCTCAATGTCGTCGATGTGCGGCTGACCCGGAAGGCCCGGACCGCACGGACGCACCTCCACCGCGTGGCCCGCATCCTCGGTGACGCGGGGGACTGGCAGACGCTGATCGACGCGCTGTCGAACCGACACCTGCCCGCAGCCTGCACGGGAGGCCGCCGGCGTCTGATCAAACACGCCCGGCGGCGCCAGCGCGACTGCCTCAGGAAAGCCCTGGGGTTTTGGAAGCGCCTTCCCGACTTTCAACGCTAGACCGCGGGTTCGCGCTGCCAGCCGCGCCGCCCCCACCCCAGCCACAGCACGAGCAGCGAACCCGTCGCGAGAAGCACCGCACTGTATCCGAAAGCCACCGACACTCCGAACGAGTTCCACAGCGCCCCGACCGCAATGCTCGAAACGAAGTCGCCCAGCCCCTACACGCTCGCAAGCACCCCAAAGGCCATCCCGTGCTGCTCCTCCGGCACCAGTTCCGCGCAGAGCGAATCCTCGAGCGTCTCCTCGATCGCCACATAGGTCCCCCCGACCACGAACACGCCCGCCAGCATCCAAAGTCCCGCCGGTAGTACTGCGATCGCCAGCACCATCGCCGCGGCAAGGCCATTGCCAAACGCCAGCAGGCGAGGTTTGTTCCAGCGATCCGCCAGCCAATGCGAACCCCGCGTAGGCCACGTTGTGAGCCACCTAAAACCCCACCGCCACACTCGCCGCGCGGACCGCACCGAGTACGGGCGTGAGCTCCTGGACGGCCAGCAGGATCAGCAGCGTGTGCGCAAAATCACCGGCACCAAACAATCCCACCGCCACAAAAAACCTGCGAAAGCGCGGCGGCAGCCGCTTGAACCCTCCGCGAAACGAAACCCGCGAGACACGAATCCGCTCCCGCTCCTTCACCAGGAATGCCCGGCACGCCACCGCCGCAAATCCCGGCACGAGCGTCCAGAAAAAGAGTCGCGGATAATCCAGCTCCACCCCCTTGAGCAACACGAAGGCCGTCGCAGGTCCAAGGATCGCCCCGCAGGTGTCCAGCATCCGCTCAAAACCGAACGCGCGCCCATAGGCCTCGGGAGTGACCGCCGCGGCGAGCATCGCCATGCGCACAGGAGTGCGGACGCCACGCCCCAGCCAGGCACCCGCCCTCGACGCCAGCACCTGCCACGCCGCCGCGACCCCATCGTCGCCAGAAAGGCAGGCATCGCGCTCGTGGCGATCTCGTGGGACCAGTCGCTGAACAACGACGCGAGGCCAATCCCAGCACGGTGGACGATAACCAGCGCCGGCGCCGGCGGGAGTCGTGTGCAGCCTCCATGGGCCGAGCTTCGGGGGACCTGCGCCCCGGGCAAGGCGGAAGCGCGAACGCCTGTGCGTCAACTCACCCCATTCGCCATCTCGAGCTGCGATAAGTGGATCAGCGCCGGTCTCCCCGGGACTATGCCCAGCGGATCCGCCAGACGGCTGCACTGCGGAACCAAAAGCGCAAAATGTCGCGGATCCTGCGCCCGCCCTTCCAGGAACGTGAGATTTTCAGGACCCTTGGCGACAATCAGATCGAACGTGTCCAGCCAGGCATCGAGAGGGCAATCGGCGACACACGACACGTGAACCGTGGTGTACCGCGTGTGCTCGGCCAGCTTCGCGCGTGAACCCAGACCCGCGTCGATCGCGTCGGCAATCTGCGCATCCTGCCAGAACGGCTCGCGTCGAACGAGCACGGTCACCGCAGTGTGCGATAACCGTTCGATCAGCAGGGTATCCCACAGGATCTCCCCCACGTTATCCGCCATGAACAGGACTTTGGTGGCGGACTCGCTTGCGGCGCGCAGCGCCTCGATCTCTGCCCCGGGAACGGTGTCGCCGGTCGCGAGCTTCCACGCATGGCGCACCGATTTGGCCACTCCCCTCACCGATCGTGCCTCCCCCAGGGCATTGCCCGCAAGGGAGATTTGGACGGCCGTGGCAAATGGATCCTGCGACTCCTCCACCCGCGAACGCAGCAGCGACATGACGCTCCATGCCGCAGTCCTCAGCCGGGTTTTCAGACTACGACACGGGTCCACATCGCCCGTGCTACCACCGACCGACCTATAGATCTCGCTCGCAAGCACCCCGGTGGGTGTGAGGGGATCGACCATCGCCAGCATGTACAGCGACGCCTCGACCGCCGCACGGCGCGCCGGATCGGGACACTTTGACAGCCCGGCCTGGTCCACTGCCATGCGACAGAGACAGGGAAGGCATTCGAGCGGGGCAACGATCATGAGAAAGTTATTAGCATATGCCCATTTTTATGGCGAGCAAGGTTGAAAACCATGGCAAGACGGCTTTCCTTGATGAAAACACCCCCCCCCTGCCTTCGCCTTCGAATTTTCAAATCCATGGCACGTCCCACCTGTCCGCGTCGCATCTCCCACGAGGCTCCCAGTACTTATTTCAAACCAGCCGGCATTCCGTTGTATGAACTCAACGAAATAGAACTGGCCGCGGACGAACTCGAGTCGCTGCGTCTCGCGGATGAAGAGGGGCTGTATCGCGTCGAGGCCGCGAAGAAGATGGGAGTCTCGCGGCAGACCTTCGATCGCATCCTGAAACGGGCGCATCAAAAGGTGGCACACGCGCTGGTCCGCGGACACGCCCTGCGCATCGCGCGGCCACTGCCTGTGGAAAGTCGCCGGCGCCCGACTCTCGCGGTTCAGTAGCTGGTCTTGTCCAGCTTCACTTTCCCGCGGAATATCCAGTACACGCTCGCCGTGTACGCGATCACCACCGGCACGCCGATCAGCGCGATCGTCAGCATGATCCCCAGGGTCTTCTGGGAGGACGATGCATTGAAGGCCGTAAGGCTGAGTTCCGGATTGGGATTGCTGAACACCAAGTTCGGGAAAGAGCCGATGCCAAAGATCACCATGAGGCCAAACATCGCCGCGCAGGAGGAGAGGAAGGCGTAAAACTCCTTCCCCACGTTGATCTCCCGGGGAATGTTGGCGATGGCGAGCACGACCGCCACGGCGACGACGAAGAACCACGGCTCGCTGCGGAAGGCAGCCGTCACATGAGGCACGTACAAGAGCGTCGCGAGGGTGACGATCACGTAGCACAGAATGAACGCGATGATCAGCGGGTTGACCCAACGCCGGACGCGGGCCTGGATCTCCCCTTCGGTCTTGAGAAGGAGATAGATCGAACCGTGCATCGCGAAGAGCGCCACCGTGGTGACGCCCATCATCAACGCGTAGGGATGGAGCATGCCGAGGAAGGACCCCGCAAATTCTCCGCGGGCGTCGAGGGGAATGCCCCAGGCGATATTCCCCATCGCCACGCCAATCAGCAAAGCCGATACGCCGCTTCCCAGCGCAAATCCGCCATCCCAGAAGGCTCGCCAGCGCGGTGACGGATGTTTGCTGCGGAATTCAATGGCGACCGCCCGAAAGATCAGCGCGCAGAGCAGCGCCATGAACGCCAGATAGAAGCCCGAAAACACCGTCGCATACACGGCGGGGAAAGCGGCGAAGAGAGCGCCGCCCCCTGTGACGAGCCACACTTCGTTGCCGTCCCAAACCGGGCCAATCGCGTTAATGAAGACGCGGCGGTCCTCGTCCTTCTTCGCCGCGAAGAGATGGATTACTCCCACCCCCAAGTCGAAGCCGTCGAGGATCACGTAGCCGGTGAACAGCACGCCGACCAGGCAGAACCAGACCGTGTTGAGATCAAGGGATCCGTAGTTCATTTGGCACCTTTCGACTTGAGTCCAAACCCCAGCGCCCACTTTCCGGCCGGATTCAGGTCGGAGTCGTCAGGCCCATGCTGGATCTTGTCATTGAGAAGGAAGACGAACACGGCAAAGAGCAGCATGTAGACCAGCGAGAACATGACCATCGAGGCAACGACCTCATTTGCGGTCACGACTGCGGAGAGTGCTGCGGATGTTTTGAGCAGATGGTACACGATCCAAGGCTGCCGCCCAACCTCGGCGGCCCACCAGCCCGCCTGATTGGCGATCTGGGGTCCGAGCACGGCGAAGGTCATCAACCACAGGAGCACCCGGGAGCGTTCGAGCGAACCTCTCCACAGCGCCCAGACAGCCCAGAGCGCGAGCCCGATCATGGTGAAGCCTACGGCCACCATGAGATGGAAGAGCTGGAAGGTGAAGTTCACCGGCGGCCGATCGGCCGGCGCCGTCTCGTTCAGGCCGGTCACTTTTGCCGACGTCTTTCCATGGGCCAGCCAACTGAGCAGACCGGGAATCGCATAACCGTGGGTCTTCTCGTTTTTCGCATCCACCCAGCCGAACAGAGTGAGCGGAGCATGCGTCCGCGTCACATACAGGCCCTCAAACGCGGCGAGCTTCTCGGGCTGGTTCTTCGCAACGCCCTCGGCGCTCTTGTGCCCGGTGAGCAGCGTCAGGAGCGAGGCGAACAGCGCGAACGCCAGGCCGATTCGCACCGAAGCCAGCGCAAATTCGCGGTGCCTCCTGCGAAGCAGATACCAGGCGCCAACGCTCACCATCAGCCAGGCCCCGGCCTGCCAGGCCCCGCTCAGCGTGTGGCTGAGCCGCTGCATCGACGACGGGTTGAACACCATCGCCCAGAAGTCCGTGACCTCCGCCCGCGCATTCAGACCCGTGCCCACGATATGAAAACCGGCCGGCGTCTGCATCCAGGAATTGGCGACAACAATCCACACCGCGCTGAAATGCGCTCCGAGCGCCACCATGCACGTCGAAAAGAAGTGCATCTTGGGGCCCACCTTGTCCCAGCCGAACAGCAGCACGGCGAGAAATCCCGACTCCAGGAAGAACGCAAAAATGCCCTCGGCCGCCAGCGCACTGCCAAACACGTCGCCCACATACCGCGAATAGGTCGCCCAGTTCGTCCCAAACTCGAATTCCATCACGATGCCCGTGGCCACGCCGATCGCAAAGGTCAGGGCGAACACCTTCGTCCAGTACCGGGCCATCTGATGGTAGAGCGGGTTGCGCGTGATCAGCCACAACGCTTCGATGACCACCAGCAAAATGCCCAGGCCGATGCTCAGCGGCGGGTAAAGATAATGGAAGGTGATGGTCAGCGCGAATTGAAGGCGGGAGAGAAGAAGGACGCTCATGGAGGAAAAGGCTGTGGGTTGAGCGCCACGCCACCGCCGGCACCCGTGGCCGGCGGCATTGCAGCGGTGGGATCTTAGTTGCGGCGATTCGGCCCGGCAAGGACCGCTTTCGCCCTCCACTCTGCCCCGCCATCCCAGGCGGTCAAACGAGGCCCCCGATTCCCAAGTCCCATAGTAGGCTCGCTCATATCGCCGATCAGAACCCAAGCGGGCAGCGTCGCAAAATCCGCCCGCGGGCAGCACGGAGGCGAGCAGGCCCATGCCGGCGAACGGCGCGGGCGTCTCCATTGTTTTGGCACCACTGTGGCCGCCAACCGCTTGCCCCAGGGTCCGCAGGGACTCCAAAAATTCGTGCTTGAAGTTTCGCATTTTTGCGAAATCGTGGGCCCGTATGACTCTCAAGCAGCGCACCGCCGTCTTCAAGGCCCTGGGACATCCGGCCCGGCTCCGCATCGTCGATGCGGTGACCGATGGCGAGCTGTGCGTGTGCGACCTGGTGGAAATCGCCGGCCTGGGCTGGTCGACGGTCTCCCGTCATCTCTCGGTACTCAAGCAGGCCGGCGTGCTCGAGGACGAGAAACGGGGACAGCAGGTGTTCTACCGCCTCAGGCTCCCCTGCGTGGCCGAGCTTTCGAGCTGCCTCGACCGGCCGGCGACCCGCAACGCCAAGGCCACCCGGCAAAACTCAAAACGCTGCGGCAGCTGACTTTTTTTGCCCAATTATTTCGCCTTTTAACGAAATGAAATTACATTCTCCCTCCCTTCGCTCCGTTGCCGCCGCGCTTGCCGGCCTGGCGGTCTGGCTGCTGATCTATCTTCGCCTGGAGCCCTTCGCAAAGTGGCTGAGCTACGACGTGCTGGGCCTGCATCCCTCGAGCCGCCTGGGTTCGGCCGTCGAGTTCTTCGTCTTCGAGGCGCCCAAGGTGCTGCTCCTGCTGCTGCTCGTGGTGTTCGTCGTCGGCATTCTCCGCTCCTTTTTCACCCCGGCCCGCACGCGGGCCCTCCTCCAGGGAAGTCGCGAGTCCACGGGCAATGTCCTCGCCGCCCTACTCGGAATCGTGACCCCGTTCTGTTCCTGTTCGGCGGTGCCCCTGTTCATCGGCTTCGTCACCACGGGAGTCCCCCTTGGCGTCACTTTCTCGTTTCTGATCTCCGCCCCGATGGTCAACGAAGTCGCGCTGGTGCTGCTCTTCGGCCTGTTCGGCTGGAGGGTCGCCGGGCTGTATATGGTAACCGGCGTCCTCATCGCCATCGTCGCGGGCTGGATCATCGGGCGCCTGAAGCTGGAGCGCTTCGTTGAGGAATGGGTCTACGCGAGCAAGCCCCCTGTCGCCGAGGTGGCCGACGAGCGCATCGCCTTCGGTCTGCGTGTCCGGGCTGGCACCGAGGCGGTAAGGGACATCGTCGGCCGAGTCTGGCCGTACGTGCTCGCGGGCATCGCGATCGGCGCCGGCATCCACGGCTACGTGCCCACCAATGCGATGGCCGCTCTCATGGGTAAGGCGGCCTGGTGGTCCGTGCCGCTCTCCGTGCTGATCGGCGTTCCGATGTATTCCAACGCCGCGGGCATCATCCCCATTGTCCAGGCCCTGCTCGGCAAGGGCGCCGCACTCGGCACGGTGCTCGCGTTCATGATGTCCGTCATCGGGCTGTCGTTCCCCGAAGCGGTCATCCTGCGCAAGGTCCTGAAGCTGCCCCTCATCTTCATCTTCTTCGGCGTCGTCGCCGTCGGCATTATGATCGTCGGTTTCCTGTTCAACGCCGTCATGTGACCCCTCCCCGTGCCGCCACCCCGCAGAATCCTTTGAAACCGCACGCATGTTCCCAACCATGAAAACCCCCGTCCTTCGGCTGTCCGCACTGACCGTCGCGCTGTCCGCTGCGATCTTTGGAGCGGACATCCCGGCTCCCGCTCCGGCCGCCTCGCCCTCCCGCGTTGAGCACCTCTCGCTCGCAGAAGTGGTGGCCGAGGCGTTCCGTTCCAATCCCGGCCTCCAGGCCCGCACCCATGCGGCAAATGCCGCGACCAGCGACGCACGGGCCGCCAACCGCAGCCGCTTCGGCGATCTCAGTGCGGTCGCATCGTATTCGTACTACAGCGACGATCAGATCATCCGGCCCATGTCGCGCGAACTCATCGCGAGCGGCATGGGAGGTCTTCCCTGGGACAGGGACCAGCTTCATTACGGTCTGGCCTATCAGGTGCCCCTGTTTCTGGGAGGCCGTCTCGTCAATCAGGTCGCCATCGCCCGCCTCGAGGCCCAGAAATCCGAGACTCTGCGCGAGGGAACCCACTGGCAGGTGCGCTTCAACGCCGTGTCCCTGTACGCCGCAGCCCAGGCGCTCGATCGGGTCGAGGCAGCCCTCGCCGGGCAGATCGACGCACTCAGCCAAACCAAGGCCGATATCGACCGCATGGTGGCGATCGGCAAACGTCCCGAAGTCGACCGGCTCAAGGTCGAGGATGACCTTGCCGCCGCCCAGGCACAGCAGGCGGCCGTGATGGCAGACCGCACCAAGGTGAGCTCCCTTCTCCTGGCCCTGCTCGGCCGGGATCCCGCGGGCACACTCGTGGTAGATTCATTGCCCAACACGATCCCTGCCGCTTCGCCCGATCGTCGCGAGCTGAGGGACCTGGCCATGCGCGCCACCTCCGTGCGGATCGCCGACCTCGACGCCGCACAGGCAAACCGGGCGGTCGCCGTCGCCCGCAGTGCCTTCCTGCCCCAGGTCGTGGGGTCTGCCAATTACCTCGAGAATACCGGTCTCGGAATCCACCGAACGCTCGACACCTGGGGAGCCTCCCTGGGCGTTGTCATTCCAATCTTTTCCGGTACCGCCGACGCACAGCGCTTCCACGCAGCGAGGGAACGCCAGGCTGCCAGTCGCGAGGCACTCGCGCAGGCCCAGCTCCAGGCTTCCGCCAGTCTCCAGGATGCGCTCGCCCGCCTCGACGCCTCCCACGTTTCCGTCGTCGCCGCCAACGCACGCGTGGCCGCTTCAGGCGAAGCCGCCCGCATCGAACAGGTCCGCTACCAGACGGGCGCCGGCTCCATCGAGGACCTGCTTCGCGCCTTGGCCCGAAAGGAAGCCGCCTTCTCCGCCCTCGCCCTCGCCCGGGCCGATCAAATCACCGCCGCTGAACGCATCAATACACTCGTCGAAAAGGAGATCTTCAAATGAAACGCCGCCTCATCCTGATTCCCGCCGCCGCCGCACTGGTGGTCGGCGCCGCCGCCCTCCATCACCTTCGGCTCAAACAGAAGGAAGATGCCCCGCTCGCCGCCGAGCCGGTCATCGCCGTGCGCGTGGCCCCCGTCACGGTCGAGCGCGTCATCAACTCCCGCCATGTCCTCGGCACGGTGCTCGGCGCCGACGAGGCCGCGGTCGCTCCCCGCGTCATGGCCCAGGTCGTCTCCATCGACGTCCGGGAAGGCGACCGCGTCCACGCCGGTCAGGCGCTGGCCACGCTCGACGACAGCGAGGCGCGCGACGCGGTGTCCGAGGCCCGCGCCGCGCTCGCCGCCGCCAACGCCGCGTATGTGGCCCAGCACGACGCCACCGCCCGCGACCACACGCTGTTCGAGGCCAAGGCCATTTCCCAGGAGCAATGGGACCGCTCCCTCGCCGCCGACGCCGCCGGCACCTCGCAGCGCGAAGCTGCGTCCAAGCGCCTCGACTCCGCCCGAACCCGCCTTGCCTACTTCCATATCGTCGCCCCCGCGGACGGCCTCGTGGCACGCCGCCTCGCCGATCCCGGCGACCTCGCCCTCCCGGGCAAACCTCTTTTCAAATTCGTCCGCCAGAGCTCCGTCCGCGTGCGCGCCGATTTGCCGCCCGGTGACTGGCCTGCCCTCCATCCCGGCCTTCCCGTCGTTCTGAGCGTGGGCGCTGAGCGCGTGCAGGTCGCCGTCTCACGTGTCTTTCCTTCGATGGGCGAAAACCACCTCGCCACCTTCGAAGCCGATGTGCCCAATCCCCCCGCCACCCTCGTTTCCGGTGCCGCCGTCGGCGTGGATGTGCAGCTGAGCGCCGCCGACGGCCTGGCTGTCCCGGCCTCCGCCCTGCTCGAAAGCGACAAGGGCGCCTTCGTCTTCACGCCATCCAATGGCGTCGTGCGCACGGTGAAGGTCCGAATTCTCGAACGCTCGCCCCAAACGGTCCTGGTCGAAGGAAACCTGCACGCAGGCGAGCCCGTGATCGTCGCCGAACCCTCCCGCCTGATGACCCTCACCGGCGGAATGAAAATCCTCGTGGCCCAGAGCCAGTAAGCGGAGCACGCCATGAACCTCGTCGAACGTTATCTCAAGAAGCCCCACCTGATCACCTCCCTCGTGCTGCTCGGCGCGGTGGTCGGTTTCATCGGCTACCGGCGCATGCCGGTCAACCTGTTCCCGGACTCCGAACGCCCACAGATCGCCGTCGTCACCGTTTACCCCGGAGCCTCCGCCCCCGATGTGGAGTCCGAGGTCAGCCGCACGATCGAGAAGGAGCTGAGCACCATCGAGCAGGTGCGCCGAGTCACCTCGGTCAGCAAGGACGAGGTGTCCTCCGTCGCCGTCGAGTTCGAGTATAGCAAGAGCCTCGACTCCGCCGCCACCGACGTCGCCAACGGCCTCCAGAAGATCAAGGCGCTGCTGCCCGTCGACAGCCGGCCGCCGATGATCTTCAAGGTCTCCTCGGCCACGCCGCCCGTACTCACGCTCGCGCTGCGCCCCAAGGCCTCCTCGCCCATCGACCTGTCCATGGTGCGTCAGCTCGCCGACAACGCCATCAAGGAGCGCCTGCTCCAGCTGCCCGAGGTCGCCAACGTCGAGGTGTTCGGCGCCCACCAGCCCGTCGTCCGCGTCTCCCTCGACCGCGACAAGCTCGCCGAATACTCGCTCACCCCCGCCGACGTCAGTCAGCGCCTCTCCGCCTTCAACGCCAATCAGCCCATCGGCCTGCTGATCACCGGGCAGTCCCAGTTCCTCCTCAAGCGCACGGGTGAGTTCAAGACGATCGGCGACGTCGGCCGCATCGTCGTCGCTCACCTCCCGGGAGGCGACATCCACCTGGCCGACATCGCCGCCATCCGCCGCGGTACCGTCGAGGCCCAGAGCGCCTACCACGGCGACGGCCGCCCGGCCATCGCCATCAACATCCAGCGCGCCAACTCCGGAAACACCCTGCGCACCATCGCCGCCGTCTCGGCCCTTCTCCCTTCCTTGGAGAAACAGTATCCGGGTATCGAATTCAGCATCCCCGACACCCAGGGCGAGCTCATCAACCTTTCGGTCGGCAACATGCTCGATGCCCTGCGCGATGCCGTGATCATGACCGTGATCGTGATTTTCCTCTTCCTCGCCGATCTCAGGGGCATGGCGCTGGCCGCGATTTCCATTCCGTTCACTTATCTGCTCACCTTCGCCGCCATGTGGCTCATCGGTTATGAGTTTAACATGGTCACCCTCACCGCCGTGATCATCGCGGTGGGAATGCTTCTCGACGACGCGATCGTCGTGCTCGAGAACATCGAGCGGCATTACCACGAGGAGGGCGTCGACGTCCACAAGGCCGTGGTCGGCGGCACGCAGGAGGTGATGCTCGCCATCTTCTCCGGCACCTACGCCACCGTGATGGTGCTCCTGCCCATCATCTTCATCGGCGGCTTCGTGCAGACCGTACTGCGCCCGCTCTCGGTCTCACTCGTCATCGCCCTGGCGGTCTCCTACCTGGTCTCCGTGACGGTGATCCCGCTGCTCGCCCCCCTGCTGCTGCGGCGCAGCGGCGGAGCCGGACGCAACCGCTTCGAGCGGGTCGTCGGCAATTTCGACAGGCGCCTCGTCGAGCCCGTCCGCGATTTCTACGTCTGGCTGACCGGCGTCGCCCTCAACCACCGCTGGCTCTTCATCGGCGTCGCCCTGGTTCTGCTCGCCGTATCCGCCCGTCAGATGCCTCTCATCGGCCGCGACCTCATGCCGCCGATGGATACCGGCATCATCAAGGTGAACTTCGAGACCGACGCCAACACCTCGCTCGCCGGCACGGAAGCCACCCTGTCCGCTATGGAAGCGCTGATCCGCAAGCGCCCCGAGGTCACCTCCGTGTCGTCCCTCATCGGCTCCGAGCCCGCCGTCATCTCCTTCGGCGCGGGCCGCCTTCCCCAGCAGGGCAACATCACCATCCATCTGGTCGACCGCTTCCATCGCAAGGCGTCCATCTGGCAGATCGAGGATGCGCTGCGCTCCGAGTTCCAGCGCCTGCCCGGCCTGAAGAGCGTCGACGTGTTCGACTTCGGAGCGACTCCCCTCTCCACGATCCGCTCCTCGGTCGACGTGATGCTCTCCGGACCAAACCTCGGGACGCTCGATCGGCTCGGACGCGACGTGGAGCAGCGCCTGCGCACCCACCTGCGTGGAGCGACTTCGATCACCCGCTCGTGGACGCTCGACTCTGTCGAGGTACAGTTTACCGCCAACACCGAGAAGCTCGCCCTGTACAAGATCTCGCCCGCCGCTGTGGCCGGCCAGCTCGCCGGCGCCGTGCGCGGCCAGCCAAGTTCCGTCTTCCGCGTGCCCAACGAAGACGGGCTCACCGTCCTGGTGCAGCTACCGGGCCGGCAGCGCGCCTATGCCGAACAGCTCGCGACCTACCCCATCGTCACGCCCGCGGGCACCATTCCACTCGGCGCGCTTGGCTCGGTCGTCCGCCGCCCCGTGCCCTCGGTCATCACCCGCCAGGGACTCGAACGTACGCTCGACATCCAGGCCTACCGCTCGAAGCAGCCGATCTCGCACCTCCAGGACGATGTCGACGCGGCCCTTGTGGGCTTCAAGCTCCCGCCCGGCTACACGCTCAGCCATGAGGGCGAGATCAAGCAGATGAACGAGTCCTTCGCCCTGCTCGGCAAGGCCCTCGTGCTCGGCCTGGTCCTGCTCTATTTCTCGCTCGTACCGGCGTTCAAGTCCTGGGTTCACCCGCTGACGATCATGTCCGCGATTCCCCTGGCCCTGATCGGCGCCGCCTGGAGCATGCTCCTCGCCGACAAACACGGCTGCATGCCCTCGATGATGGGCATGATCCTGCTTGCGGGCATCGTCGTGAAGAACTCGATCCTCCTGATCGACTTCATCGCTGCCGCCAAGGAGCGCGGCGCCACAACCCACGACGCGCTCATCGATTCCGTGCGCATCCGCACCCGCCCCATCCTCATGACCGCCGTCGGCACGGCGGTGGGCATGATTCCCATCGCGATGGAGTGGGCCATCGGCCTGGAGCGCCTGTCGCCCCTCGCCATCGTCGCCATCGGAGGCCTGCTCGTCTCGACCTTCCTCACCATGGTGTATGTCCCCGTGCTGTATTCGCTGTTCGATGACGCCACCCTCGCGGTCCGGCGCTGGATCGGCCTCAGGCCGGCTCCAACCCTGCCCGCCGCCCATCAGTCCTGACCTTAACGAACCGAAAGCACCTGAATGTGAACCACGGAGGCACAGAGGACGCGGAGAAACCCATTTATCGTGAGAATCCGCAGCCACGACACTTCACTGACGAGGTTACATTTCGATCCTCCCGTCATTCAGGTTTCAGACTCTGTGTCCTCCGTGTCTCTATGGTTCAATCGCCGTATTTGGACAGTCCTGACTCCATTTCCATCCGGAAAACATAACCATGAAAACCATCGAAATTCTCGGCGGCGGCTGTGCCAAGTGCCACCAGCTCGCCGCCAATGCGGAAACAGCGGCCAGGTCGCTCAAGCTCGAGTACACGCTCGTGAAGGTGACCGACTTTCAGGAAATCGCCCGCCGCGGCGTGATGACCACCCCCGCGCTCGCCCTCGACGGAAAGGTCGTGAGCACCGGCAAGGTCCTCACGTCCGACCAGATCGCGGCGCACCTCCGCTGACGCGGCGCGCCCGGCAGGGGCCCGGCGGACGCACCCGCGCGCGCCGGGCCGATTCGTTTCGAAAGCGTCACATTATTCCCCTTGCGGAATATTCCCCTGTCCGCATCTTCGCGGCATGGATCTGGTCCGCATCTACCAATGTCTTTGCGACCGCACGCGGCTGCGATTGCTGAATCTGCTGCTGCACGGTCCGCTCTGCGTCTGCCATTTCCAGGCGATCCTGCGCGAGCCGCAGGTCAAGATCTCGAAGCATCTGGGTTATCTCAGGCGCAACGGCCTGGTCGAGGCCGAGCGCCAGTCCAACTGGATGATCTACCGGCTTCCGGCAAAACAGGCGCCCGGCCTCAAGGCCAACCTCGCGTGCCTGCAGGACTGCCTGCGCGAAGACCGGGGGTTTCGCGAAGACCTGGAGCGATTGCGCAAGGTGCGGGGCGGCCTGGGGGCCGATTGTCCCACCTGCGTGCGCAAACCCGGGGCCGTCTGCGCCGGCTGAATCCACTTCGCCCAGCCCGTCGCCAATTTTCTCCTCCATTCATCTCGCCCACGACCATGTCCGACGCCGTTGCCAAAAAGATGTCCTTCCTGGACCGTTATCTCACGGTCTGGATTTTTGCCGCCATGGGCGTCGGGGTCGCCCTCGGCCATTTCGTGATCCACGACCCGGCGGGGT
>JAJXYI010000501.1 GCA_021780625.1 bacterium
CCGACGGACTCGTGGAGATCAGGCCGATCGCAGGCACGCGCCGCCGCGGGGCGACAGTTGCCGAGGATCAGGCGCTCGAGAAGGAGCTGCTGGACGACGAAAAGGAGCGCGCCGAACACCTCATGCTTGTGGACCTGGCGCGCAACGACATCGGCCGCGTCTGCCGCTTCGGTTCGATCAGGGTCCCCGAGTACATGGTCGTGGAGCGGTACTCGCACGTCATGCACATCGTCTCCCAGGTCGAGGGCGACATCGCGCCCGGCAAGACCGCGTACGACCTGATGCGTTCGACGTTTCCGGCGGGTACGGTGTCGGGGGCGCCGAAGATCCGAGCCATGCAGATCATCGCGGAGAAGGAGCCCTCGCAGCGTGGCACGTATGCGGGAGCGCTCGGCTACTTCGGCTACGACGGGAATATGGACACCTGCATCATGCTGCGCACGGCGCTCCTGAAAGACGGCAAGATCCACATCCAGGCGGGAGCTGGGATTGTCGCCGACTCCGTCCCGGCTTCCGAATATCAGGAGACCGTCAACAAGGCCTCAGCACTTTTCAAGGCCGTGGCGATGGCCGAGCGGTTCTAAGCCTATTCGCTGCTTCTTATCTTTGCCGGCTAGAACAAATTGTGCACTAAAGATGTAATGCTTTGGTAGTAAATAACTTAGCTTAAATTCCTATTCTGACCTAGGAATTTGGGTATTAATGTTGATCAATTGCGTTTAGGTAGGGTGTTTTATAAGATCTTGGTATGCAGGCGCGAGTCCTTGTCTAACACTCAGCAAGCTTAATTCCGCGGCAAATGAGCAATAAGCGGAACCCCTAACAGGACAAAAAATGGGGATGTGCTCGATTTTCGGTGTCTGACTGCCAAAATCCATCCGTTATCAAGTTCTGACGTGAACTCCTTTATCCTCCTCTCACGAGTCACTTAAGAACGCAAACTTCGATTCTGCTGAAGATTCGGGGTTTGCGAACAGATCTCAATCACACTCGCTGCCATGACTGCCTCCACGAAATATCTCCGAAGCAATCTACCGGAAGGCGAATTCGATGCGGCGCCACTGAGCCCCCAGATTGCACCGGATGCGCCGCCTTCGTTCCTCGAGAAGGCCGAAGCACCGACTCACCACACCGAGCCGCTCGAGCGCTCCAATCTCCAACTTTATCTGCAGGAGATCGCGAAGACGCCGCTCCTGACGATCGACGAGGAGTTCAGCCTCGCGAAGCGCATCCGCCGCGGTGACAAGGCGGCCCGCGATCACATGATCAAGGCGAACCTGCGCCTGGTGGTGAAGATCGCGATGGACTACAAGGACTTTGGGTTGCCGCTGCTGGATCTCATCAGCGAGGGCAACATCGGCCTGATCAAAGCCGTGGAGCGTTTCGATCCCCGCAAGGGCGGCAAGTTGTCGACCTATGCGGCTTGGTGGATCAAGCAATCCATCAAGCGGGCTCTGGCCAACCAATCGAAGACGATCCGCCTGCCGGTTCACCTCGTCGACAAGATCGCCAAAATGCGCCGAACCGCGATGGCGCTGACCGAGGAGCTCGGACGCGAGCCCACGGACGAGGAGATCGCCATCGAGTTGGGCATTCCGACCAGCAAGGTCGCGCACCTCAAGTCGGTCTCCGTCCGCCCCGCGTCGCTCGACGCTCCGGTGGGCGAGGAGAGCGACTCGACCACGTTTGGCGAAATCGTCGGAGACGAAAACGCGGCGAGTCCGTTCGAGAACCTGCGTGCGAAGAACCTGAACTTGGATCTTCACGCGATGGTCGACTCCCTGGAGCCGCGTGAGGCCGAAATCATCAAGCTGCGCTTCGGCTTGGGCGGCCACGATGAATTGACGCTCGAGGAAGTGGGGCGTCGGTTCAAGGTCACCCGCGAACGCGTCCGTCAGCTTCAGAATCTCGCCCTTTCCAAGATGCGCCGCGCGATGGCGGATCGTGAAAGTCAGCGTTCGGTCGACCAGATCGAAGCCGAAAAGGTCGCCCAGCGTCGCATGGAGGTCATCCGCGAATTCATCGAACAGAAGTCGCGCAAGCCTGCCAGACACGCGTCTTGAGCTTCCGAACCTCTCGTATCCTTTTCAAAGCCGCCTCGACAAGGCGGCTTTTTTGCGGACCTGCGAGAGGCCAGTGATTTTTCTTTGGGCGACGACAGACCGCTTCGGGGTGGCTCTTGGTGCGTACGCCCGCGGGCGAGCCGCAGCCCGGGAATACCCGGAGGCTCGCGCGGGGATCAGTCGCCGAGTGAGGTTCCGACCGCCCGGGCCGCCTGGACCCACGAGTGGTCTCTCGCGACGAGTTTCAGGTTTCCCGCGACCTCTGCGATGGGGACCGCCTTCACTCCCTCTCCGCGGGCGGCTACCATCACCCCACCGGCTCCCTCGACGGCGAGGCGGGCGCAGGCGGTGCCCAGCCGGGTCGCGAGAATGCGGTCCGCCGTAGACGGGGTTCCGCCGCGCTGCACATAACCGAGGATCGTGACGCGCGACTCGAGTTTCGTCAGTTCCTCGAGCTGGCGTGCGAGCCGCATGGTGTTCCCTGCGTGCTTCGTCTCCAGCTCGGTGAGGCGCAGCTTGGCGTATTCCTTTTCCTCCTTGGTTCGCGCATCCTTGCGCCGACGCTCGACATTGTCGAAGAGGGCGGCGTCCTCGATGGACTTGGCTCCCTCCGCGACCGCGACGATGCTGAAATTGGTCCCATGGCGGGAGCGGCGCCGGATGGCGGCGGCGATCTTTTCCACGTCGTAGGCGATTTCGGGAATGAGGATGACATCCGCGCCGCTGGCGATTCCCGCGCCGAGGGCGAGCCAACCGGCGTTGTGTCCCATGATTTCCGCTACGACGATGCGGTGATGGCTGTGGGCGGTGCTGTGAAGGCGGTCGATCGCCTCGGACGCGATTCCGAGCGCGGTGTCGAAGCCGATCGTCACGTCGGTGCCGGCCACGTCGTTGTCGATCGTCTTTGGGAGGGTGAGGACGCGCAGTCCCAGTTCGACGAGACGAAGGGCGTTCTTGTGCGTGCCCCCGCCGCCGATGCAGATCAGAGCATCGAGTTTAAGCCTCCTGTAGTTGGCCGCGATTGTGCCGAGCATGTTGCGCTCGTGCCCGTTGATCGTCATGCGGTGGGGCTTGTCGCGGCTGGTGCCGAGGAAGGTGCCTCCGAGGGTGAGGATGCCGGCGAGCTCGTTCTTGCCGAGCTTCACGTATCGATTCGAGGCGAGCCCCAGAAATCCGTCGCGGAAGCCGATCATCTCCCAGCCGTATTCGCCGATCATGGCCTTGCCCACGGCGCGAATGGCTGCGTTGAGGCCGGGGCTGTCGCCGCCGGCGGTGAGGATTCCGATTCGTTTCGGGGGCTTCATGCAGGGTCGGGTTCGGGGTGGGAGCTAGGCAGGAATGCGACTCGAAGTGAAGTGGCCAGGTGGAAAAAACACAAATGTCACCTTCAGGTGCCTAGCCGCGTGTAGTCGAGACGGCTGTGGCTGATGAAGCCCTCGGACAGGGCTGCGCGGTCGGTCTCGAGTCCGGCCGGGGAAAGATCCTCGCCCGCGCGGAAGATCATGCGGTGCGCGCCGTCGTGGCCCGCGGGGCCGAAGAGCCGGGGGACGACCACGCGGGCGGGCACGGTGCGCCGCACGCGGGTGTCGGAGGTGCATGGATACGGGAAATTGAGGTTGTGGACGACGAAGCTGCCGGCAGGGGTGTCGGCGACGAGTCCCGGAGCGAGGGCGGCGGCGTGACTTGCCGAGTGCTCGAGCGTGGCGGTCATGGTCGCATCCGGCCTGCCGCCGTTGAGCTTCAGCTCGTCGTAGAGCTCGGTCGTCAGATCCTGGGAGGCGGCGATGGCGGGCAGGCCGTGGAGCGCGCCCTCGAAGGCGCCGGCAACCGTGCCGCTGGCGAGGATGAACCCCAGGCTGGCGTTGAGGCCGACGTTGATGCCGCTGATGACGGCGTCGGGCTGGAGCTCGCCCGGGACGAGGTGCTCGAGGGCGATGTTGACGCAGTCGCTCGGCGTGCCGTCGATCACCCAGGTGGGGCAGCCGAAGCCCTTGTCCACCGCGCGGGATTCAACGGGGCGGAGCCTGGATTTGGCGGCGCCGACCCAACTCTGCTCGGTGCGTGGGGCGGCCACGACGAGCTGGTGCCCGCCGGCGGCGAGGGCGCGAATGAGAACGTGGAGAAAGACGGAGTCGATGCCGTCGTCGTTGGTGACGAGAAAACGCATGGCGCGGACGTGTGGTCAGGAGGGAAGCAGGTCCGCGCCGATCCCTGCAATCCCGCGTTGCAGTCGACTTTGCCTGCCGGATACTTCGCGGCGTGGGTCGAGCCCTGCGATACCTGTTACCCCTCGTGCTAAGCCTCGTCGTGCTGCGTGCCGCACCGTCGGAACCTGCGGTGTGGATGGGCATGAGCGCAACTGAGCTGGTCGGACGCCTGGGCAGGCCCGCCTCGAGTGTGAGCGCGCCCGGGCACCAGATCCTGATTTTTCCGGACGGGGCGCGCTTCGAATTCAGGAACGACCAGCTGGTGCTCGTGAGCGGGTTCAAGGGACAGACGGCATTGGAACCACCCCGGGAGGTTGAAGCGGTGCCCACGGCTCCGGCGCCGGCTCGAGCGGTGCCTGGCCCGCCGTCAGCCCGGGTTCCGGCTCCGACCCCTGCGCCTGCCCCTGAGAAGCGCGAGTCGCTGGCCAAGGAGCTCACGCAACGAGGCGTTTCGACCTATGCGCCCGTCGAGGATCGCGCCCTGCCTGCGCTGCGGCGGGCGGCGAATTTTGTCAGGCTGGCCTTCGATCCCCAGCTCTTTGACTCGCAGGGCCGCTTTGCGCCTCCGCCGCTCCTGCTCGTGGCCTCGCTGTTTCGCATGGCGCTTACCGTGCTGGCGCTGCGTTTCACGATCCGGCGGCTGGGACGCGACCTGTCGTGGTTTGACACTGTGTTTCTCGCGTCGATCGAGCTGCTGACGCGGGTGGCGTTTGCGTCGTTTGGGCTGCTGGTCCTGAGGTGGAACCTTCCGGTGTTCATCCTCGAGCTTGCGACCACCGTGGCGCTGGTTGGGGCGGCGTGCACGCGACCCGAAATCCGCCGTCCCTGGCTCGCGTTGCGCATCGTGCTTGTAACGAAACTCATTTCCCTCGCCGTGATGGCTGCGTGCCTCGTCAGCCTGCTGGATGCCGGCCGGTGACGGAAACCCGGGCTGAACCTTCAGAAACCGCAAAAAATCCATTGACGGAGCGGGGTGGGTGTGACCTATTCACGCTTTTTCGCCGACAACCCTTTTCCTTCGACATGTCCATCGAGATCAAAATCCGTAAGAACGAGCCCATCGATCGCGCCATTCGCCGCCTCAAAAAGAAGCTCGATCGTGAGAATATCATCAAGGGTGTTCGCGCGAAGCGTTACTACGAGAAGCCTTGCGAGAGGCGTCGTCGCAAGGAGAAGGTCCAGGCCTTCACCGCGATGCTGCGTCGCCGTCACGAGAGCTGATCCAGGCG
>JAJXYI010000286.1 GCA_021780625.1 bacterium
CTGCGACCTCCTCGACTACGCCATCAAGGCCGGCATGCCCGTTGTCGGCGTCAATGACTCGGGCGGCGCGCGTATCCAGGAAGGTGATGCCGCCCTCTCCGGCTACGGCCAGATTTTCTTCCGCAACGTCCTGCTCTCCGGCGTCGTCCCCCAAATCTCCATCATCGCCGGCCCCTGCGCCGGCGGCGCCGCCTACTCTCCCGCGCTCACGGACTTCATCATCATGACGAAGTCCAACGCCCAGATGTTCATCTGCGGCCCCGAGGTGATCAAGGCCGCGACCGGCCAGACGGTGACGATGAACGACATCGGCTCCGCCGCCGCACACGCGACGGTCTCCGGCAATATCCACTTCGTCGCAGAGGACGAGTTGCACGCGCTTCAGATCGCACGCAAGATCCTCTCCTTCATCCCGTCCAACAACGTGATGGATCCGCCGCACCATCCCACTCCAAACGTCACCCTGGATCTCGATCCGGCGATGGACGAGCTGATCCCCGCCGATTCAAAGACTCCGATCGACGTGCTCAAGGTCATCGCCCGCTTGGTCGACGCCGGGGACTTCCTCGAGGTGCAGCGCGATTTCGCGAAAAACATCGTGGTCGGCTGGGGTCGCATCGAGGGCATCGTGGTCGGCATCATCGCCAACCAGCCCGCCGTGAAGGCCGGCACCCTCGACATCGACGCCTCGGACAAGGCCTCGCGGTTCATCCGTTTCTGCAACATCTTCAACATACCGATCGTCAACCTCGTCGACGTTCCCGGATTCCTCCCGGGCATGGCTCAGGAGCGCGGCGGCATCATTCGTCACGGTGCGAAGCTTCTCTTCGCCTACGCCGCGTCGACCGTGCCCAAGATCACGATCATCATGCGCAAGGCCTACGGCGGCGCGTATCTCGCCATGTGCAGTGCCGACATGGGCGCCGACATGGTGTTTGCCTGGCCGACCGCGGAGATCGCGGTCATGGGCGCCGACGGTGCCGTCAAGATCCTGTTCAAGCGCGAGGTGGCCGCAGCCACCGATCCGAAGAAGAAGGAAAAGGAACTCGTGGCCGAATATCGTGAGAAGTTCTGTTCTCCCTACGAGGCTGCCGGCAAGGCCATGATCACCGATGTCATCCTCCCCTCCCAGACCCGCGGCATCGTCGCCATGGCCCTGAGGAACACGCTCTCCAAGCGCGAGACCCGGCCGCCCAAGAAGCACGGCAACATCCCGCTCTGAGTCGCCCAACGCGAGGGCGGGCAGCCTCAAGTGAGGCCGTCCCGCCCCTCCCAAATCCACGTTTACTATGACCTCCTCCCCTTCTCCAGGCGCCGCCAAGGCCGCGCCGCCCCCCGCGGAACTCATGGTCGTCATCTCGGCCGCCGTCGCCACCGTGCTCGGCCGCCGCGCCCGTGTGCTCGGCTACCGAGATGCCTCGTCGTCGCTGCAACACGATATCCAGGCCTTCCAGTGGGCCTTTGAAGGCCGCCGCCAGATTTACCAGTCTCACAAAATCCGCTGACCTCCCTTTCAACCGACCGTCTTCCCCAATCACCCATAATGAAAAAGCTCCGTGTTACCGTCGAAGGAAAAGCCTACGAAGTGTTCGTGGAAATCCTCGACGAAGCTCATGCCGCCGCCCCCGCGCCCGTCCAATCGGTACCGGTGGTCTCGTCGAGCGTCGTCGCGCCCTCTGCTCCCGTCAAATCCGCCGCCGCGCCCGCGGGCCCCGGCGACATTCCAAGTCCGCTCGCGGGCAAGGTCGTCTCCATCGACGTGAAGCCCGGACAGGCCGTGACCGAAGGTCAGCAGGTGGCCACGATCGAGGCGATGAAGATGAACACCTACGTCTACGCACCGCGCGCAGGCACGGTGGCCGAGATCTGCGTGACCCCCGGAGACGGCGTCGACGAGGGCAAGACGCTCGTGCGCCTCGCCTGAGCCCAAGGCCCGTCACCTCACTCTCGACGCCGCGTCCTTTCCGGAGCGGCGTCTTTTTTCGCCGGGCCGCAAGCCCGTGACCGCACGACGGGCGACGATATTTCGGCAAGCGAGTCGCCGCCATTTTCGTGGCCGCAGCAACCACGCCGCACACGGTTTGCGATTCGCGGCCTGTTCGCGTGGCATCCGGGAATCCCATGCCTCGCCACTGGACCGACGCAGCCCTATTTTTCATTCGCACAACCTGCAGTGAACTCCCATCAACTGGGCGTGCGCTCCAACGACGAATCCCATCTGTGGATCATCTTTCTGGTGATCTTCGTCGCCGTCTCCGCAGTCGACTATTACGTCGTCTCGCACCGCCGTTCGCCCATCACGGTCAAATCCGCGCTCCGCTGGACGGCCCTCTGGATAGCGGTCGCCCTGGGCTACGCCGGCCTGATCTTCCTCATGCACCCCCGCAACGGCCACCTGGGGCAGGACTACCTGGCGGGCTACCTCACTGAGTATTCACTTTCCGTCGACAATCTCTTCGTCTTCATCCTCATCTTCACGCTCATGGGCGTGAAGCAGTCGGCTCAGCCCAAGCTCATCAAGCTCGGCATCTACCTGTCGATCGTTCTGCGCATCGTATTCATCCTATTCGGCATCGCGCTCATCCATCGCTTTGCGTGGCTCATGTACGTCTTCGGGCTGCTGCTGCTCTGGACGGCGTGGAAGATGGTCGCCGCGGGTTCGGGCGAGCAGGTGCATCCCGAAAAGAACGTGCTCTATCGACTCGCCTCCCGAGTGCTGCCCGTTCACGCCGGCGACTCGGACAGCCCCAATCTGTTCACGCGCTTCGAGGGGAAGCTGTGCATCACGCCGCTGTTCCTCGTTTTCCTCGTGATCGGCAGCACCGACCTGCTGTTCGCCGTCGACTCGATCCCCGCGATCATGGGCATCAGCCAGGATCCGTTTGTCGTCATCACCTCCAACGTCTTCGCCGTGCTCGGCCTAAACTCCCTGTTTTTCGCTCTGCGCGGGATCATGGGCCTGTTCAAGTATCTGAAACACGGAGTGAGCTTCATTCTTTTTTTCATCGGCGCCAAAATGGTCGCCGCCGCCTACCACCCGCTGGAAGTCTGGTTCAAGGAACGCCCCCACGTGTCCCTCATCGTCATCACCGGCGTGCTTGCTGTCTCGATACTCGCTTCCGTGTTCGACGAAAGGCTTGCCCGCCGCAGAAACCGTGGCGTGGATTCCAATTGAGCCTCTCTCCTTCGCCCTTCCCACGTCTGATGCCCGCATCCTCCGCACCCAACGTCAGTCCCTCCTGGCACATCCTTCAACTCGACGTCGTCAGCTCCACCAACGACATCGCCGGCAAGCTGCCGGGGTGGAACGCCGTCATCGCCAAGTCCCAACTCCAGGGGCGCGGCCGCTATCGCCGCCATTGGGTGTCCGACGAGGGAGGCATCTGGCTCTCGGCTGTCCTGCCCACGCCCGGCAATGCCGACGCCTGGGCGATCCTCCCGCTCGCCGCCGGTTGGGCCTTGCGCGAGACGATGGAGGGCTACGGTGTGCCCGGCATGCGTCTGCGCTGGCCCAATGATCTCATGGTCGAACGCAGCAAGCTCGCCGGAATCCTCGTGGAGCGCTACTCGCCAGATACCGCGGTGGTCGGCATCGGCATCAATTATAACAACGCCCCCGAGGCCTTCCAACCGGATCTCGCCGGGCAGGTCGTTCGCCTGTGCGACTTGGTAGCCCCCCCGCCCTCCCGCGAGGAAATCGTCGCCCAGGTGCTCGCCCACCTCGCTGTCGCTCAGGAACGCATCGCCTCCGCACGCATCACGGAATTGCTTCCCGCACTGAACGCCGCCTGGAAAATCGGCCGCGTTTCCGTCGCCACCCCCGGCGCGCAAGCCCACATCATCGGTTCTTTTTTGGGTGTGGATGAACGCGGACGCCTGCTGTTGGAAAGCGATGACGGAAAGCGGATCTGCTTGCCTCCCAATGAAGTGGAAATCCTCCGTGAGTTACCCTGACCGGGACCGTATTTGAGGTGTTTTGCATCAGGTGCTTGACACGACCACTCGGCAGACTCTTTTATTGCTTTGTCATTCAAGCGATATCGCTTGGGCTTTTGACTCGAAGGTCTGATTGAAGACCCGGAACCCGTGCAGCGGCCCCAAAACTCCGTTGCATCTTGTACCTGGAGCTTTTCACGGAATCGATTCTCCCATTCGTTTCGCGCCATTGAGCCTTGTCGCTGCTCCGAAGCGCCTGGCAGGGAACCCGTAAGCGCGTTTCCCGTCCCTCCAAGATTTTCCATACGCATGTCCACACATTCAGAACCGGCTCCCGCCGTCTCGCCTGCTGCTCCCGAAACCTCCCCGACCGCCCAGGCCCCAGCGGCGGCACCTTCCCCGTCTCCGACTCCCGCCCCCACCGAAAACCTGATCCGCGTCGAGGGTGTTCTCGACATCGACGTGGGCCGCGGTGGCAACGGGCAACTCCTCGACGTCACCCGCATGGGCAAGCGTCGTCCGACCGACCCCTTCGTTCCCAAGGAACTCATCCGCCGGTTCAAACTGAAGACCGGCCAGATGGTCGGAGCCACCGCATTTCCCCCTGACGGCCGCTTTCCGAATCCAAAGATCAAATTCATCGAGACTGTCGACGGACTCACCATCGAAGCCCGCAAAGCCAAGATGGAGTTCACCCAGCTTCTCACGATTTCTCCCGAGGAGCAGCTGCGACTCGAGTACAAGGACGGCCGCCTCACCACCCGCGTCGTCGATCTCTTTTGCCCGGTTGGCAAGGGAACCCGCGGCCTCATCGTGGCTCCTCCGCGCACCGGCAAGACCACCCTCCTGCGCGATATGGCCCTCGGCGTTCTCCAGAACCATCCCGAGTGTCATGTCATGATTCTCCTCGTGGACGAGCGCCCCGAGGAAGTCACCGATTTTCGCCGCAACGTGCCCGCCGAGGTCTGGGCGTCATCGAACGACGAGAACGTGGAGAACCACATTCGAATCGCCGACCTCTGCATCGAGCGTGCGAAGCGCATGGTCGAGTGCGGCAAGGACGTCGTCCTCCTGCTCGATTCGCTCACCCGGCTCGCCCGTGCCCATAACACCCTGCGCAATTCCGGTCGCACAGGTTCCGGCGGCCTCGACGTCCGCGCCCTCGAGAAACCCCGCCAACTTTTTGCTTCCGCCCGCAACACCGAGGACGGTGGATCGCTGACTATCGTCGCGTCGATTCTCGTGGAGACCGGAAGCCGCATGGACGACGTGATCTTCCAGGAGTTCAAGGGCACAGGCAACATGGAGCTCGTCCTCGACCGCAAGTGCGCCGAGATGCGCCTGTGGCCGGCCGTCAACATCGGCTCCTCGGGCACCCGCAAGGAGGAGCTCCTGCTCGACGCAAAGACGCTCGAGGGCGTCCATTTCTTCCGCCGCGCCCTCGTATCCCAAAAGATCGAGGAGGCCACCGAGACCATGCTCGCCCGCCTCTCGAAGACCAAGACCAACGAGGAGTTTCTCAAGCTCATCGCGCGTTGATTT
>JAJXYI010000120.1 GCA_021780625.1 bacterium
CGGACGGGACGTTCCCGTGCATCCACGGGGCATCCAGGAAAAGCGAACGCACTCCGCCCGTGACCGCGGCCCGCTCCCCTGGCGGCGAGGAGCGCCACCAGGCGCCCGACTCGTGCAGGAGGGCCAGGTCCGCCGGACCCGACGCCGCCGGATGGTCCTCGGAATAGCGCACGACGAACACGAACTCCGCGCCCCGCCCGGGCGCGAGTTCCACCTCCCGGCTCTGCAGCCCGGCCAGCGCCATCTCGTATTGAAGAACACGCGACGGAAGCCCGCCGCCCTCCGCCGCGGGCCGGCCGGTGAGCCGGTGATCCGCTCCGAAGAAATCCCAGCCGTCCGTGCAGTACCCGGCGGCGCCGGTGGCGCAGGCCGCCGCGAGCCAGGGGTGGCGTCCCCCATCCATCGGCTGGTTCTGCCTTGCGAGCAGGACCCAGCCCAGGGCCGGATCCCGGACGGGATGAAAATCGATGTAGTGCGAGGTGTAGGCCTCGTTGTTGCGAACCGCCCCCTCGTCCGCCAGGCCGAGGTCCTGCGCCAGCAGCACGTCGATCCGCCTCGGGGCGGAACCGGTGTTCACGACGCTCACCATCCAGGCCCAGGCAGGGAGATCGGGGTGCAGCCGGAGTGTCGTGGAGCACACGAGTTCTCCGCCCGCGGGAGACCAGGTCGCAGCCCTCCCGTCGTGCGCGAA
Source organism: bacterium (assembly GCA_021780625.1). The sequence goes on from JAJXYI010000120.1 coordinate 692, forward strand.
CGGGAGCCCGGCCCCCGCCAGCGCGAGCGCGCAGCCGCTGACACGGTCGCGCAGCAGGATTCGGAATAATCCGTCCGCGGCCGGCCCCGGAAGCACCTGGTTGATCAGCGTGCCCCGGTGCCGGATCGCGAACACTCCCCCGTTCGGAAGCAGCTCCACCGACAGTTGCGACCCGTTGCGAAGCTCGGCCAGGCCGAAGCCCTGCCGGTCCGCCACGGCGATGCGCCGGAGGCCGGCATCGTCCCTGTTCGCAGCTGTACGGTTCATTGGAGAGTCGTGGAAGGAGGGATGAGGGAATCGTTCAACTGGCGGCTCGCCCCTGAACGGCCGCCAGTTGAACCCCTACGAGCCTAGAACTCGAAGGTTGCGGAGAGCGTGACCTTCCTGGGCGCGACCAGATTGTAGTCCATGCCCTGGGAGAGGTTGTTTCCGTAGCCCTGGTAGCTGAGGAACACCAGGGTGTCCTTGCCGAACAGGTTATCCACGTTCAGCTGGAACTTCGCGCGCACCTTGCGCGAACCGATGTCGAAGGTGTGCGCATACGCCACGAGCGCCGAATACGTGGTGTAGCTCGGCGAGAGCGTGCGCTGGCCGTTCACGTTGTCCCAGGGATTTCCATACTGCTGTCCGAGCGAGGTCGCACCCGCGCCGACCTCGAGGCCCCGGAAGGTGTCGTCCGTGAACGAGTACACCGCGAAGACGTTGAACATCGACTTCACGAGGTGGCCCGTGATGGTCGGGACGCTCACCGACTTGATCGAGTTCTGGGCGTTGCTCAGGTCCGTCGCGAGCTTCTGGCTCTCGGGGGTGTTCGCGCCCGCCGCCGCCTGCCAGGTCGACAGGTTCTGGGCGAAGTACGCGGCCGCGTTCGGGCCGTCGTTCTGCTTCTCACCCTTCGGCACCGAATAGTGCAGCTGGATGCGGAAGTTCTTCGTCGGGCTGGCGGTCAGCTCCAATTCCGTGCCCGTGTACTTCACGTCATACGTGTCGATATACGACATGTTCGCGTGATAGGTGCCGGGGCCGCCCGTGACCACGCCCGCAGGTCCGATTGCCGTCACCGAGCCGCCCGCCATGAAGTAATCGTTCCAGATGCCCTGGAAGTCAGGGCTGTCGCCGCCGATCACGTTTTGCGACTTGTCGTTGTAGTAGTTCAGCGACGCGTAGTAGCGGCCGTCCTTGGTGGAGACACGCAGGCCGATGTTCCTGCCGCGCCCGAAGGACGGGCCGAACACCTTGCCGAAGATGCTCGGCGCCAGGCCGCCGGCGGCGGGCTGGTAGTTGTCCGAGACATTGCCGACGATGCCCAGCCACGGCGTCACGTAGCCGACGAAGCCCGCCGAGTACGTGTTTCCGGAGCCATTCGCGATGGTCGGGGGATTGCTCGGACCGCGCAGGCCCACCTTCCAGTTGTCGTAACTGTCGCGGCGCGCGCCCAGCGAGATGTTCAGGCGGTCGTTCCAGAGGCGGGTCAGCGAATACAGGCCGCCGTACTTGATCGTCTGGCGGGAGTTGAAGTCATACCAGTTGAACGGGAGCGGCTGGTAGACGATGTTCATGCCCTGGTAGGTCGACGGGAGGTTCAGCGCCGCCTGCGGGTGGTCCCAATAGACGCGCCCCCACACCATCGACTGCGTCCAGTTGTTCTGGTCGTAGTTGTTCATCACCGTGGCGATGTACTGGCGGGCATTGTAGTCCGTCACCTGACGTCCGCCCGAGACGCTGAACAGCTGCTTCACCGGCACGCCAAAGACGGTGCGGTCGAAATGATAGGAGAACTGCCCCCGGATCTCGCCAACCTTGTGGTCCTGGGTCTGCGCATCGAGGAAAAAGTCCGAGTAGCGCTTGCCGTAGTTGGGATTGGGCTGGCCGTTGGGCAGCTGCTGATTCAGGTCGATCGCCTCGCCGAAACCCAGGCCGCCGCCGGCGCCCTCGAAGTTCTTCGCTTTGGCGTCGTCGACATACCGATACGCCTGGACCGAGAACTCGCAGTTGTCGTTGATCCTCTGGTCGAGGCTAACCGTGGCGTTGACGTCCTCGGGCTTCAGCAGGCCGTCAGCCGGCGTCACCGCGAAGTCCTCGCTGGGAAGCGCGGCGATCGTCGTGCCGGTCGGGCCGAAGGTGAACGAATAGGGACGCAGGTAGGCGCCCCAGGCGACGTCGCCGGTGCCCATGGTGCGGGCGCCGCCCGCCCAGTTCATCAGGCCCACGCTGGGGGTCCAGACGTAGTAGTGTTGCGGGCCGCCCCAGGCATTCATCTGCGTGACGCCCGGCGCGCCGGCCGTCGTGAGCGGGTTGGAGCCCGAATTGGCGATCGAGGAGCCCCAGGTTGCGGACGTGGTCTTGCCGTCCCACAGCGAGGCACCGTCCTGCAGCGACTGCGCAAACACGGTCTTTTCCTCCTTCCAGCCTTCCACCTCGAAGCGGACCTGGGTCTTGTCGCCGATGCGCCAGGTGCCCGCGAGGTCGATCGCGCGCTTCTTGTGGTTGTCGCCCTGCTTCCAGCCCTTCTCGTTCGCGGCGAGGGCGTTCAGGCGCAAGGCGAAGTTCCTCGTCACCGCCTGGTTCGCGTCGAGCGTGACGCGGTACCCGCCGTAGTTGCTCGTCTGGTACGACAGGCGGTTGAAGTCCTTGCCGAATTCGGCGACCTTCGTGTACGACGTCATGCTTCCGCCGATGTCGCCGATGCCGAACAGGATCGAGTTCGGGCCGCTGTCGATCTCGACTCGGTCGAGGTTGTAGGTGTCGAGCACCATGAAGGTCGGGAAGTAATTCTTCGTGGGCGGATTTCCGCCCTGCACGTGGCTGTCGCCACGGATGCTCACGGACCAGAAGTTGAAGACCTCGCCGCCCGAGGCGCCCGAGATTCCGTTTCGGAAGTCGGTGGGCACCGCGTTGAGCGACCACTTCAGCATGTCCTGGACGTTGGTGAGCGCCAGGTCGTCGATGAAGGCCCGCGTGATCGACGACATCGCGGCCGGCGTCACCCGGATGGGCGCGCTCTGGCGCCCGCCCGCGAGCGAGTCGACGGCGGTATAGCCGTTGTCCTTAGCCGTGCTGACGACGAAGGTGTCAAGTTGCACCGGCTGGTCCTGAGTCGGCGGGGGCGTGGAATCGGCGGGCGCCGTCTGGGCGCGCGCCGATGCCTGAACGCCCAGCGTCAGCGCGGCGGCCAACGCGAAGGATCGATGGATCGGAATCCTCGTATTCATGGGGAATTTGTCGTGGTGTAGTGTTGGGGTTGACGGGAAACGTGCGGATGCACGGAAATCGGTTCAGTTCTTGCCTCCGGTCAGGGCAATGCCCTCGACGAAGCTGCGCTGGGCCACGAGGAACAGCGCGATGATCGGCAGGACCACCAGCGTGCTGGCGGCCATCAGGGTGTGCCAGTCGGTCAGCCCGCTCTTCTGCTGCAGCGACTGCAGTGCGAGCGCCAGGGTGAAGTCCCTCTCATTTGTCAGGTAGATCAGCGGTCCGAGAAAATCATTCCAGGTGCCCAGGAAGGTGAACAGGCCGACGACCACCAGGGCCGGCTTGCACAGCGGAAGGATCACCTGCCAGAAGATCCGAAACTCGCTGCAGCCGTCGATGCGCGCCGCCTCGGAGAGTTCCTTTGGGATGGTTCGGAAGAACTGGCGCAGCAGGAAGACGTTGAAGGCGCCCGCGAAAAACGAGCCCACCCACAGCGGCTGCAACGTGCCCACCCAGCCGAGCGAACGGAACATCGCATACAGCGGCACCATCACCACCGGGAACGGGATCATCATCGTCGCCAGCAGCAGTCCAAAAACAAAGTCCCTTCCCTTCCACTCGAGGCGCGCAAATCCGTACGCCGCGAGCGCACTCGAGAGCACCGTGCCCGTGACGTTGAGCACGCACAGAAGCACCGTGTTCGCGAGGTAGCGCCAGAAGTGCTGCATCGCGCGGATCGCCCCCGGGAAGTTGCCCCAGCGCGGGGCGAAAGTGCGCGTGATCGACGACGCCGGCACGATGTACCGATGCCCGTCCGCCACGCCGACCACTTCGCGCCATGGGCTGGCCACCGACGCGGGCACCGTGTGCAACACCCGCACCGGCATGCTGCGGCCCCCGGCCGGCGTCCAAATCGCACCGCTCACGTCGGCCGCGGGAAGCGACACCGGCTCAGAAGCCCCCTCCGGCACCGCCCACACGGACCGCCCCTCCACGAGCGATCCGAGCTTCACCTCGAGCACGCGTCCGTCCACCACCGCGTGATACCGCCACGGCAGCCACTGCGGCGGGGTCGCCGTCGTCTGCTCCAGCGGCTTGAGCGCCGTCGACAGCATCCACAACAGCGGAAGCATGAACACCGCGGCGAACGCGACCAGCAGCACGAGGACGAGGGGGCGTTTCAGCGTTCTCATGGTTCATTCCCCCTGGTAATGCACGAACCCCCGCGTCGCACGCGACGCGAGCCACGTGAGCGCCAGCGTGAGCAGGAAGAGCACCCACGCCATCGCGCAGGCGTAGCCCATCTCGCGAAATTCGAAGGCGTTCTGGTAGAGGTAGACCGCGTAGAACAGCGCCGACCTGTCCGGCCCGCCGTTCGTGAGCATCACAAATGCCGATACGAAGGTCTGCAGCCCGCCGATGAGGCCGATGATCAGGTTGAAATAGATGACCGGCGAAATCGCAGGCAGCGTGACGTGCCAGAGCCGACGCCACGCGGACGCGCCGTCGATCATCGCCGCCTCGAGGAGCGTGCGCGGCACGCCCTGGAGCGCCGCGAGGAAGATCACCACCGTGTTTCCACAGACACACACA
>JAJXYI010000099.1:0-3935 GCA_021780625.1 bacterium
CGAGAGGCGCAGGCGGCCGCTCGTGGCTGCGGTCGGGTCCACGGCGACAGAAAACGGGCGTTGGATGCGTGTCCGGGGGCGGGCGGCGGCGGCGCGAAATTCGATGGTGTAGCGTCCGCGGAGTTCCGCCCAGTTGCCTGCGCGGTCTCGTTGTTCAACGACGACCCGCTGAAGGGCCGGTGCCCAGGTGTGAACGATGAAGTCCAGCTGCCAGGCCCCTGCGCAAGGTCCCGCCAGGCGCGCCCGGGCGGGTGTGCGGGCCACGCGTTCCACCCAGCGCTTCAGCCGCTCGAGCCGCTTTCTGTCCTGGCGGAGGATCGTCTCATTTTGCCCTTTCCGACGGGGATCGCGGCTGAGGGCCCACATGGCCCGGGCGGCGTCCAGCCCCAGGTCGATCATGCGATCGAATCGGTCGAGGTCCGCCTTCATGCGCCTCACCGTCGTCCTGAACAGGGGGCCGGCGCCTGAGATGTGCCCGGCGCGGGCGGCGCGGGAAAGCAGGCGCCGGAGTTCCCGGGCGCCGGCCGCGGAGCGCCTGACGAAGGCATCACGCTCGGCAAGATAACGCCTGAACCGCAGGCTTGCGGCAAAAGCCTCGGGAACGTGTCGCGAGGCGGCGCGCTCGAAGAAGCGCGCGTCCTTCTCGTGGGGTGTGGGACTGTCGCGGTGGTGGCAAAGGTCCCAGCGCTCGTTGATTTCCCACCGTGCATAACCGACGAAGGCGCGCTCGTCGCACGCAAGCGCCAGTCGCGCCAGTTCGTGGCTTCGCGTTCCGCCGTAAACCCGTTTGAACCCCCGGGCGAGCATCTCGACGGTGTCGTCGATCCCGGGGTCGAGCCACAGGCTGGCCGCCGCGGCGTCGACGACGGTCGTCAATTCCTGGGCGAGCCGGTAGGACTCCCAGCAGGCGCTGAGGAAGCCCTCGGCGCCGGTGCGCCTGCAGCGCTGCCACCACGAGCGAAGGTTGCCCAGGCGCTCGCCAAACACCGGCATCGGCTCATGCCGGAACGCGCCGTTTGATGCGCAGCCCCAGTATCCGATTCCCTGATTCGCGAAGGCCGGGGCGAGGTCGTACTCTGCAAAATTGCGCAGTTCCATCCGGGGCGACCGCTCGAACGGGTAGTAGTACCAGTCGAAGGCCGCGATCCCGCGCGGGAGCAGGGGGATCGCACCGGGCAGGAGCGCGAGCATGTCGGCCCACATCGCAAGGCGCAGTCCCTGGCCCGAGGCGATCCGTTCCAGCCGGCATGCATGACGCGCAAAATGCGCATCCAGGCCCGCCTCGGCGATCTCCCGCGCGCTCAGCGGATGCCTGCCCAGGAGGAAGGATTCGTCCAGGCCGACGTGGATGATGCCGGCGGTGCACAGCGGCCGCACATCGCGTATCAGAATTTCGGCGACACGGGGCGTCTCGGGGTGCACCGGGCAGATCTGTCCGGTGGCGCGCGCCGAGCCGTCGGGATTGCGGAGCTCGTTGAGATCGCGAAAGCGGTCGGTCTTGATGAGGTACTGCGTGTGCCCCAGGAGGTTCACGATTGGAACCACGCCGATGCCCAGGGCTGCGGCCCGGGAGGTCAGTTTTTCGAGGTCCTGGAACCGATAGGCGTCCTTTCGTCCGATCTCCGGCAGGCTCGGATAATGGACCGCATCCTCCAGGTGTAGGTAAAGCTGCTGGTACCCCCACTCGGCATAGAGCGGAAGCTTTGCCAGGAGCCAGTCGAGTCGCTCGACCTGCCTGGCCAGATCCCACTGGAATGCGCGGATCATCCCTCCTCCCGTGCCTCCGACTGTGGCGAAAGGCGGCGGTCCAGCCATTCGAGGGCACCGGGCTCGTCGCGGAACACTCCATCCAGCTGGGCTTCGAACGCCTCGTGAAGGAGGGGTTTGAATTGTGGTCCCGACTTCAAGCCCCGCGAGATCAGGTGGCGGCCGAGCAGGATGGGCTGCGGCGGCTGGGTCCTGAGGGCGAGCGCCTGCGCCTGTGCGCGCATTTCCGCGATGAGGCGAAGGGAGCTGGTCGGCGCGATGGGCGGCCGACCGCGGGCGTCTGCCTCCATCACCTCGCACAGGTCCTCGATAGTCGCCGGGATGAGGCGTCGTGCCAGGCGCCGCAGCTGGGTGTCGGTATAGCTGGGCCGGCCTTCGTGGTGATGAAGCATGTGATGAACGACCAGCGTGCGGACCGGTTCGATCAGGTCCTTGGGTGAGCCGATGCGCTGCATAAACGTCTCCGCGAGCGGGCCCCCGGCCGACTCGTGCCCTGGGCTCACCCACCGCATCACCCCGCGCTTCTCGGCATATTGTGTCGTCTGGGGTTTGCCGAAGTCGTGTGCGAGCACGGCAAAGGCGAGGATCCGTCGGCGCTGTGGCGTCGAAGCCTTCCACCCGTCCGACGATGTGAGCTCGTCGAGACAATGCTGGGTGTGGACAAACACGTCGCCCTCCGGATGCCATTGGGTTTCCTGGGGCGTGCCGCGAAGCGAGGCGAGTTCGGGATAGTGCCGGATCCAGCCCGTCTGGGCCAACACCTCCAGGCCGCGGGAGGGGCGCACGCTCTTGACCGCCCACTTGTCCCATTCCCCCCAGATTCGCTCGAGCGGCAGCGTTGCGTGTTCATCCACCATGGTTGCGCACAGGTCGATCGTCTCAGGTGCCAGCTTGAATGAGAACCGCGCCGCAAACTGCACCGCCCGGAGCACGCGGAGCGGATCATCGACGAAGGAAGCTCCTGCGTGGCGCAGAATCCCGGCCCGGAGATCCTTTTCCCCCTCGAGTGGATCGATGAGACCGCCTTCGAAGGGATCGAAGGAGATTGCGTTGACGGTAAAATCCCGGCGGGCCGCCGCAGTCTCGTCGTCCAGATTGGGTTCCGGATCGATTCTGAACCCCCGGTGTCCCGCGCCGATCTTCGATTCGCGTCGCGGAAGGCTGAAATCATAATCGGCCGCGCCCAGGCGGAGTTTGATCACGCCAAAGCTCCTTCCCACGAGGTCAGTGGCTCCAAACGGAGCCAGAGTCCGGTGCAGGGCATCGAAGTTCAGCCCTCCGACCTCGACGTCATAATCCTTCGCCTCGAGCCCGAGCAGCCAGTCCCGCACGCAGCCTCCGACCAGCCTTGGCCGGCCTCCGGAAGCATGGACCGCCTGGAGTACGGCTAGAAGCTCCGGCGGAATATTCATGCCGCCATCTGCACCCGAGGGGCCCGTCCTTGGCAAGGTCTCAAATTGTCGAATCGCCCCTGACGGCTCCGATCGCGGCCACTGCCCACCCGGCGAGAAGTGCGAGGCCTCCGAGCGGAGTCACGTAACCCAACGGCCTCCAGCCGGTGAGCGCCATTGCGTAAAGGGACCCCGAGAAGAGGATGATGCCGATCATCCAACACCAGCCAGCGGTTCGGGCCCTGCGCAGGCCCGCACCACCCGCCCACAGCACGGCCACGGCGTGGATCAGGTGGTAGAGCACCGCGGTGTGCCAGACCTCGGTCATGCCGGCGGCGGCCAGCGTGTGGGCGAGCGCGTGCGCACCGAAGGCGCCGAGCGCCACGCCGAGAAATCCGGCCAGGGCGCCGGCAAATACGAGCGGATGTCTCATGCCCTCTTGGTAGCCACTTTTCGGCGGAACGCCAGTGCCTGCGCAAGGTCAGAGGCCCGCCAGCATTAAACCTTGTTCTTTCCCGCGGAGCGCCCTTGCGTGCGAAGCCGGGCCCACACCAACATTCCATCGAATACCATGACCAAGTTTTTGAACAAGTCCGTGCTGCTCGGCCTGTTCGTCGCCGCGTCCTGCACCCTCGCTCGCGCTGATCAGACTCAGAGCTCGTATTCCGTCACGCTCGATTTCCCCTATACCAGCAAGTACGTGTTCCGTGGCCTTGAGCGCGCGAACGGGGCCCAGTCCATCCAGCCCTCCGTCGAGCTCGCCACCCGCGATTTCTA
>JAJXYI010000099.1:3945-5471 GCA_021780625.1 bacterium
CTGGAGCAACCAGCCGGTGACCAGGCACGCCGACAACGAGTTCGACTTCTACAGCGGCTACAAACTGAAGCTGGCCGACGCCTGGCATCTCGATACCGGGGCGACCCTCTATTATTATCCGGAGCTCGCCCGGGGTGCCGGCAGCAATACAACGACCGAGGGCTTTCTCGGCCTGGTTGGCAACTTTGCCGGGTTCGCCCCCGGCCTGTATTCGTTCTATGACTTCACGCTGCAGACGTTCACGGTTCAGGGACAGCTCGGGTACAGCGTGCCCATCCCTCAGGCGGGTCTGAGTGTGGATCTCTCCGCCTACGCCGGACACGTAAGCCCCAAGCATGGCGGCGATTATTCCTACTGGAGCCTCGGGGCCAATCTGCCGTTCCGCCTCAATGACAAGGCGACTTTTTACGTGGGCGTCAGCTACACCGACAACAATCTGGCGCTTGCGCGCGGGCACCTCGTGTCGTTTACGACCGGCCTGACGGTCGGCTTCTGAGGCTCGTGCACGCCCGCGTTTCGATCGCCGTCGACCGTGGGAAAAGAAAATCCATCAAAGCTATTGACAGACGACGAGCAGACTCTAGGTCTAGCCCTCTTTTCCCATGAAAACGTTCCTCGCGAAAAAGGAGACGCTCCCCCAACCGAAGTGGTATCTCATCGATGCCGACGGCGAGGTGCTGGGCCGTCTCGCGGTGAAGGCGGCCAACATCATTCGCGGTCGTAACAAGCCCTCTTACACTCCTCACGTCGATACCGGCGATTTCGTCATCATCATCAATGCCGACAAGGTCGCGGTGACCGGTCGCAAGGAGGAGGCCAACGAGTACATGAGCTTCTCCGGTTTCGTGGGTGGCGAAAAGTACCGCTCCCTCAAGCTGATGCGTGAGCGCCATCCCGAGTTCATCGTGGAGCACGCGGTCAAGGGCATGCTGCCCAAGAATCGCATCGCCCGCCAGATGCTGACCAAGCTACGGGTCTTCAAGGGCACCGCCCATCCGCACGAGGCCCAGAACCCGATCAAGATTTCCGTCTGATTTCGCCCATGAGCACCATCGCTGCCAACGTTTTCCTCGGTACGGGCCGCCGCAAGACTTCGACCGCCCGCGTCCGCCTCGTCGAAGGTTCCGGCAAGGTCGTCGTCAATGATCGCGACGCAGAAGCCTATTTCTCCAGCGAGAACGTCCTCAAGGCCGCCGTTGCTCCGCTCGTGACGGCGTCGCTTCGTGAGAAGATCGATGTCTTCGCGAACGTCGCCGGCGGCGGCATCAGCGGCCAGGCCGGCGCGGTTGCGCACGGCATCGCCCGCGCGCTTCAGAAGATGAACGCCGAGCTTCGTCCGTCGCTCAAGAAGGCCGGTCACCTCACCCGCGATCCTCGAGAGAAGGAGCGCAAGAAGGCCGGTCAGCCCGGCGCCCGCAAGCGCTTCCAGTTCTCGAAGCGCTGAGTTCGGGAACAGGTCCCAATTTGGAAGGCGGATGGCCCATCGGGTCGTCCGCCTTTTTGTTTTTCAACAGCGCTGCGTGACT
>JAJXYI010000292.1 GCA_021780625.1 bacterium
TCTGTAGCCGACGTCCTGATTCGAGGTCACGACGAACGGGGTGAGCGTGATCGTCTCGTCGGGGGACGGGGCGGGGGTCGTTGGGGCCGGGGCGGTTTGGGCGAGGGCGGGGATGCCAAGGCTGCAGAGCAGGGCGAGCAGCTGGGGAAGGCGTCCCGTGGAGCTTAGGGATTTGGCTTTCATGTTACTTGTTGGTGTAGGAGGGAAACGCGGGGAAAAGGGGAGGGGGGGGCTCAACGGAGGGCCAGGCCGAACGACGCGGCGGGAAGGATTTCGCCGTGGCTGTCGAAGAGCGCGCAGGCGCCGCCGAGCCAGACGTTGAGCCCGGGAGTCGGGACGGCCTCGGGGTACCAGTAGAACAGGCCGGCTCCGCGGCCGTCGGGCACGGACTGCACAGTCGCGGCGAGGGCCCTGAGGAAGCGGAGTTGTCCGTCGGGAGTCGGTGGATACGGATAACGGGAGCCCATCCCGGAGAAATGAGCGTCGGGCCTCCATGGATACGCGGTTTCCGCGACAAGCACGGGCTTGCCGGTGGTCCGGGCGGTCCAGTCGAGGGCGTGGCGCAGGTTGTCGAGGCTGCCGTGCCATTCCGGGTAATAGCTGAAGGCGATCATGTCGAAGGGCACGTGGCGCTCGAGCAGGCTGGAAACCCACCACTGTGTGCGCGGGAGATTGCCGGCGCTTTCGATGTGGAAAATGATCTTCGGACCGCCGCCGGAGGGGAAGGCGTCCGAGACGCCCTGGACGCCCGCGCGCAGCAGGGCGGCGAGTCGGTTCCAGGCGGCGGTGTCGTTGGCCCTGGCAAACCCGACGCGGCCATCGGGCCAGAGCATGCCGTTGGTGATTTCGTTGCCGATCTGAACGTAGGCGGGAGCCAGTCCCTCGGCTGCGAAGCGGGAGAGCACGGCGCGGGTGTAGGTGCGCACCTGATCGACGAGTTGGTCGAAGGGCAGCTGATTCCAGGCGGCGGGCTTGGTCTGTTTGGAGGGATCGGCCCAGGTGTCGGAATAATGCAGATCGAGCAGGAGTAGGGCGCCCGAGTCGCGGATGCGGCGTGCGAGGGCGAGCGTGTAGGGGAGGTCGTTGTCGACCACTCCCACGTGGTTGGGATTCACGAAGAGCCGGAGCCGGAAACAATTGAAGCCGCTGCCTCGGAGGAGCGCGACGGCATCCATGGGATGGCCGTTTTCGGTGTAGAGGGCGCCGTGGTCCTCATGGGTTCGGAGGGCGGAGATGTCGGCTCCGACCAGGAAGCGCGGGGTCGCGAGCGACACGGGGGCGCGCACGCCAGCGCAGGCGGACAAAAGCAGGGCTGCGAGCAGCAGAAGAAGAGGAAGGCCGGCGGGCCGGATAGAGGGTAGGCCGGAGGACATGGGGCGGGGTTCGGCGAAAAGAGACACTGCGACAAAAGATGTCAACAGTTTCAGGCGAAATAAAACAGTTCAATTTACGCCAGCTGAATCCCCGGTGTGTGAGCCGCCTGGGGCGGGACGGAATCGGGGCTCTCCTGTGCGGGAGGTTAGAGGCCGCTGCGGTAGGCGCGTCCGCGTTCGAGGCGGGCGGCGAGGTCGTCGAAGTCGCGGTTGGCGAGGGACGTCGTGAATGCGTGGAGCTGGTCCTGGTATTGGGTGAGCGCGCGGAGGATCTCGTCCCGGTTATGTTCGAGGATGGCGCGCCACATGACGGGGTCTCCGCCGGCGATGCGCGTGGTGTCGCGGAGGCCGCCGCCTGCGTAGGCGCGCCAGGAGGGGTCCTTTTGAGCGAGGAAGGCGCAGAGCGTGGAGGCGACGACCTGGGGAAGGTGGCTGATGTGGGCGACGATCTCGTCGTGGCGGTCGGGGTCGACGACGGCGACGCTCAAACCCAGGGCGCTCCAGAACGCGCACACGCGTTCGACGGCGGCGGCGGGGGTGTCGGGAAGAGGGGTGACAAAGCAGACGCGGCGTTCGAACAACGTGGAGCTGCTGTTTTGCCAGCCGGTCTTGTCGGAGCCGGCCATGGGGTGCGAGGGGACGAAAGGCGTGTCGGCTCGGAGCGCGGCGTGGCCGAGGCGTGCGACCACGGCCTTGGTGCTGCCGACGTCGGTCACGAGCGCACCGGCCGGAAGGTGGGGGGCGATGCGGGCGGCGAGCTCCGCGATCCTGTCGACGGGCGTGGCGAGCACGACGAGGGAGGCGCCCCGGACGGCATCCTCGGGGGTATCGGCCACCTCATCGCACCAGGGCTGGCTCCTGAGTTCGGTGCGGGTTTCGGGCCTGCGCGCCCACAGGACGATCCGGCGGGCGAGCCCGCGTTCGCGCACGGCGCGCGCGACGGAACCGCCGAGCAGGCCGGGGGCCAGGATGGTGAGTTGGTCGAACATGGCGCCACGACGCCACAAGGCCGTCGTCTTGTCGAGTGCGGGAAGGCCAGGTGCAGGCGTGCGCACAAATTTTTCATGGAAACACTTGTCCTCGGGTTCGCCGGCGGAAATCGTTCGCGGGTCGCTCCCATCCTCGGTTTCCCATGCACCTCTCGCTCCTCCAGATCATCATCCTCGGCCTTGTCCAAGGCGCGGCCGAACTGCTGCCGGTTTCAAGTTCCGCCCACGTGATCGTGGCGGAGAAACTCATGGGCGTGAATCCCTCGAGCCCGGAGATGACCTTCCTGCTGGTGATGCTTCACACGGGGACGATGATCGCGGTGACGATCTATTTCTGGAAATCCTGGCGTGAGCGCTACTTTTCCAGTCGCGAGCGCTTCGTTTCGGCGGCGAAGATGGTCGTGATCGCCACGGCGTGCACTGGATTTTTGGGGCTGGGACTGAAGATCTTTATCGAGAAGGTGGTGTTGGCGGGCCACGCAAAGGCGGAGGTCGAGTCGCTGTTCTCGAATCTGCCGCTGATGGCGGTGTCGCTTGCGGTGGCCGGCGTGTTGATCCTCGTCGCGGCCGCGCGGGGTCGTGGATCGGACGAGATCAAGACGCGGTCTGCGCTCTGGACCGGACTCATCCAGGGCCTTTGTCTTCCGTTCCGAGGACTGTCGCGGTCGGGTGCCACGATTTCCACGAGCCTCCTGTGTGGTACGGGGCGCAAGGCGGCGGAGGATTTCAGCTTTGCGCTCGCGGTCGTGCTCACGCCCCCGGTTGTGTTTCTCGAGCTGCATCGCCTGTACAAGGACCGCTCGCCGATGCATCCGCACGCCTCCCTTTTTCAGATGATGGCGCCGGGGCTGGTCGGCATGGTGTGCAGCCTCATCGCGGGCCTTCTCGCCCTGAAGCTCCTGTCGCGCTGGCTCGAGTCGGGCCGGTGGCAGAATTTCGGATACTACTGCCTGGTGTTTGCGGCGGTGGTCCTGGTGATCTGGCAATCGGGTTACTGATCCTGGGCGGAAGCCTCATTTCCCTTTTGGCCGGAGGGTGGTTTTCTGCCATTGAAGAGCAACGCTTCGGATCCCAACCCCAACCCTTCGTACAGGAATACCCATGAAATGCACCGTTCGCCACGCGGAGTCATCGTCCCCGCTCACGAAATGGTCCGCTGCACTGCTGGCGGCGGGGCTTTGTTTGATTCCCGCCATGGTGGGCGCCGCGGAGACGGGCGAGCCGGCGCGGATTCTTCCGGGGCGGCAGGCGGACGGCAGCGTGAGGCTTCACAACCAGACAGTGATTCGTCCGGCGGGCGTCGAGGTGGGGCTGGGGGATTTTCCGGTGAACGTGGACGTCGATCCCAGCGGTCGCTATGCGGCGGTGCTGGAGGCGGGCGCGGGTCCGCACCAGGTGCAGATCGTGGACATCGGGACGCACAAGATCCTCTCCCACGCGGCGATTCCGGAGGCCTTTGGGGGCATCGCATTCTCCCCGGACGGGCGCTCGGTGGCGTGCAGCGGGGCGAGTTCCGAACAGGTGTACTATTTCCCCTTCGACGAGGGACTGCTTGGGGGGCCCAGGGCGCTGCGTGTGGGGGCGGACACTGATCGTGGCGTGGTATCCGGAGTGGCCTTTGATCCCGCCCGACCGCTTCTCGCCGTGGCGCGGCTGTTCGACAATGACGTCACGTGTCTGGATGTGCGGACGGGCGCGGTGGTGTGGCGGGCGCGGCTGGGTCCGCCGACGCCCACGTCGTGGAAGGCGGCGAAGGAGCAGGTGTCGCCCAACGACATTGGCCGGGCGCCCGGGCTGGCCCGGGGGGACGAGCCGTATCGACTTGTGTGGGACGCCGGGCGCGGCCGGATCTATGCGAGCCTGTGGGGCCGCTCGGAGGTGGCCGTGATCGATGCCCGCGACGGCCGGGTGGTCGCGCGGTGGGCCTGTGGACTGCATCCCAACGAACTGGCGCTGTCCCGCGACGGGCGCCTCTTCGTGTCGAACGGCGGCCTCAACACGGTGAGCGTCCTGTCGACTGTCGACGGACGGTGCCTGGAGACGCTGTCCTCGTCGTTTGATTCCTCGGACCTGCCCGGGGCGACACCCGACAGCCTCGCGCTGTCGCCCGATGGGCGGCGGCTGTATGTGGCCAACGCCTACAATGACGACGTGGCGGTGTTCGACGTCGCGAAGTCCGGCTCCAGCCGGCCGCTGGGCTTCATCCCCGCGGGTTGGTTCCCCTCGTGCGTGAGGATCACTCCGAACGGGGGCCACCTGCTCGTGCTGAACGCGCGGGGCGTCGAAGCGAGGGCGAATGGAGGCAGCGGTCCGGTGCACTTCCCGGCGATCAAGACGCTGTATCCCGGATCGCTTGAGATCGTGAATATTCCCGCGGGCGACGACTTCGCGCGGACGCTGGCAGCATGGACCGAGACGGTGCGGCTTGGCCGCCCGGAACCCGTGGTCACGCGCGAAAAGGGCAATCCGGTGCCTGCCGACGTGGGCGGGTCCTCACCGATCAAATACGTCATCTACGTCATCAAGGAGAACCGCACCTACGACCAGGTGTTTGGGGACATCCGCGAGGGCAACGGCGATCCGGCGCTCTGCCTGTTTCCCGAGAGGGTGACGCCCAACCAGCATGCGCTGGCGCGGCAGTTTGTGCTGCTCGACAACTTTTATGCGAATGCGGAAGTGAGCCCGAGCGGGCATGAGTGGAGCATGGGCGCGTACGCCTCGGAGTTTGTCGAGAAGACGTGGCCGGTGGAATACGGCCATTGGACGACAAAGATTCCGTATCCTGCCGAGGGCAATTTTGCCGCGGCGGTTCCTGGCACGGGTTACCTTTGGAACAGTGCCGAGAAGGCGGGTGTGTCGTATCGCAGCTATGGCGAGTTTGCGGTCCTTTCCGGGAATCCCAAGCCGCCGTTTGTCTCGAACATCCCTGCGCTGAAGGGGCACATGGACCCGTTGTATCATCCCTGGGACGTACGTTACCGGGACGTGGATCGGGCGGCGCAGTTCATCTCGGAGCTTCATGGTTTCGAAAAAACCGGAGACATGCCGCGGCTGCAGGTGCTTCGCCTGCCCCAGGACCACACCGCGGGAGCGGCCGCGGGGGACTGGACGCCCACGGCGATGGTGGCGGACAACGACCTCGCGGTGGGGCAGCTGGTTGAGGCGGTGAGCCGATCGCGCTTTTGGCCGCAGACCGCGATCTTCATCGTGGAAGACGACGCACAGAACGGCCCGGACCATGTGGATGCGCATCGCACGACCGCGCTTGTGATCAGTCCGTACACCCGCCGTGCCGCGGTCGATTCGACACCCTACACGACCTGCTCCATGCTGCGGACCATGGAACTGATCCTTGGATTGCCGCCGATGACCCAATTCGACGCCGCGGCGACGCCGATGTGGGCGAGTTTCACGTCCAAGCCCGACGTCCGTCCCTTCGAGGCCCAGCCCGAGACGGTGGACATGAACGCGCGCAATCCGAAGGGCACGGCGGACGCCAGACTCTCCGCCACGTTCGACTTCTCGCATGAGGATGCGGTGGATGATGTTACTCTGAACCGCGTCGTCTGGGCCTCGGTGCGCGGCCCGAAGTCGGTGATGCCGGCCCCGCGTCATGCGGCGTTCGTGCGCGAGATCACGACGGGCCAGGGGGACGGAGATGACGAATGAGGCGGAACCGCCTCGACCCGAATTCGTCTCATGACCCATGCGAAACCTCACGCGAATCCTTTTTCCCGCGCGCCTGGCCCTGCTACTGACGGCCGGGGTGCTGGGCGCGTCCGCCGCGCAGGCGGGTGCGACGTTCATCGCGAATTTGTCTCCAACGGACCGGGCGGCCATCGGGGTGGCGAAGCTTGATCAGGTGGAGACTTCGGAGCTGAACAAGCTGGTCCAGCGCGACCTGGACATGGCGCGGCAGGGCAACGTGGTGGGGTTTGCGAAGACCTTCACGGAGCGCCTGACGCCTCTGGAACGGGATCGCTCGGGCGTGAGCCTCCTGACTGCAGCGCAGCGTTCGAAGCTCGACAGCGTGGTTGCGGCCGCGATGTCGGCGCGTCCGGCGGCGCTCGCGGTGAGCGCGGTGAACGCGGTCCAGCCGGCACCGCTGAAGGGGATCGGTTTCGGTCCGATGCGGCCCCAGATACACGGCGACGTCACGGTCTTTTATGGGCAGGGTGGCCACGGCAGCTCGTGGTATGGCGGGGCCTTTGACACACGCGTGAGCGACCCGAAAGGTCGGTTTACGTTGTCGATCGGCGTGTCCCAGACCACTGGGCGTGGACCGTGGGCTCCGTTGGGCTATGGCTGCGGCTACGGTGACGGCTATGGCTACGGCTACGGTCCGGGGCCTATCTGGTAAATGGTCCGGATTCGGTCCGGCGCAGTCGGGTGAGGGCCCAGGCGGCGTGTTCGCGGACGAGCGGCGAGTCGTGCGAGGTGAGAGCCTCGAGGGTGGGGACGAGGGACGCATCGCCGGAATTGCCCGCGACGACGCAGGCGTTGCGCAGGAGCCCGGCGAGCTTGATGCGTTTGATCGGGGTGCGACGGTAGACCTCGGCGAAGCGCTCGGGCGTGAGGCGCAGGATTTCGTCGAGCGTCAGGCGAGCGATCTCGGGGCGGGGATTGAGCAGGAGGGATCGGCTGGCCTGGGAAAAACGATTCCAGGGACAAACCTCCGCGCAGATGTCGCAGCCGTAGATGCGATTGCCGATGGCCTCGCGAAACTCCTCGGGGATGGGGCCCTTGTTTTCGATCGTGAGAAAACTGATACAGCGGCGGGCGTCGACGACACCGGGCGCAGGCAGGGCGCGGGTGGGGCATGCATCCAGACAACGGGTACACGAACCGCAGTAGCGTCCGATTCCGTCTGCCGCAGCGGAGGAGGGTGCGGCGAGCAGGCCGTCGAGCCGTTCGGCGGGTGCGCGGACGATGATGGCTGCCAGGAACATCCAGTTGCCGTGCTCGCGTGAGATGAGCATGGCGTTTTTGCCCACGAACCCGAGACCGGCGCGTGCGGCCCAGTCGCGTTCCAGGACGGGGCCTGTGTCGACGTAGAAACGGTGGGCGGAGGGGGCGATCCCGAGGTGCAGTTCGAGCGCGCGGCCGGCGGCTTCGAGGGCGGGCTTGATCGTGTCGTGATAGTCGTCGTAGAGGGCGTAGCGGGCCCAGGTGGGGCCTGTCGGGGGGCGCGCGGGCGGCGCGTAGTTGACGCCCAGGGACACGAGGAGATTGGCGCCCGCGACGACGAGGCGCGGGTCGGCGCGCTTGTCGGCGTTGCGCGCGATCCAGTCCATGGAGGCGTGCATGCCGTTTGCGAGCCAGGAGCGCAGGGCGTGCGCGGCCGGCGTGGGCCCGTCGACGCGTGCAAAGGAGACGACGTCGAAGCCGAGGTCCAGCAGGGCCTGACGCAGGGTCGTCATCGAAGGATCGTGGCGGGGCTTGGAGGCGGTCCCGAGCCCGCTGCGGACTGGGGGACGTCGCTCAGGACGTCGCGAGCAGCTCGATCTCGAAGACCAGGGTGGAGTCGGGCGGGATCGCGCCGGGGTACCCCTGTTTGCCGTAGGCGAGTTCGGGAGGGATGGTGAGCTTGGCCTTCTGGCCCACCTTCATGCGGGCGACGCCGAGGTCCCAGCCGCGGATCACCTGACCGACGCCGAGCAGGAAGCGGAAGGGCTCCTTGCGGTCGACGGAGCTGTCGAATTTCTCACCGGACATGAACCATCCGGTGTAGTGCACGGTGACGAGTTGTCCGGGCTTCGGGCTGTGACCCGAGCTTTCGGTGAGGGTCTCGATCTTGAGTTCGGGAGCGGGCATGGCCGATTCCCAGCAGCCCGGTCCGGGAGCGTCAAGCGGCGAGGGGCGGAGGAATGTTCAAGGATGGGCGGGCGGTTCGTAGATTCGGAAATGTCCGCTGACCTCGAGCAGGGCGAGCTGATGGAGCAGGCCGTCGTAGTAGCGGAACGGGCCGGAAGGCACGGGGGCGTCCCAGAGGCGTTGCACGAAGACCCGGGCGAGGGCGGGGTCGGCGGCGAGGCCTCCGACGGCGGCCATTGAGAGGAGGCCTGGGGAGAACTCGCGGTCCACGGGCTTGCCATCGAGGGTGAAGCGATTCGGGCAGGCGGGGCCCTGGGAGGCGATGAAGCGAAGGATTCGGTTGCTCTGGGCGACCTGCCAGGGATCGGCGTCCCACCAGGCGTGATCGAGGGCGACGTTGGCCATGACGCGCCATGCGTCGAAGGCGAAGATGCGGTGGATCTCGGGTCCGACGGGGGCGCCGTCGAACGAGGCGTAGTCGGGCATCAGGCCGGTGTCGGGGTTGGCGGCGCGGTGGAAGAACGCGCGGCTGGTGGCGGTGATCTCGCGGAGGAGTTTGCGGTCGGCGGGATCGGAGGCCCAACGGGACCAGAGCTCGTAGAAGGCGGGCAAGTGGTAGGAGGGGTCGGTGAAGGTGGCGAACACGGATTTGGGGACGAACACGACCTCCTTATGGACGGGGTCGAATATGCTGGTGACGAGGGGGCTTCCCTCTTCGCCCTTGTGGAGCATGGCCTTCAGCAGGGACTGGGCCTCGGCCTCGTAATTGGGGGCGCCGGGGGGGTGGCCCCAGCGATGGGCGGCGAAGAACAGTGCCATGGTGAACCACTCCTCGCCGTCGGAGGCAGAGTCGGGGGACAGGACGCGTCCGTCCGGGGCGCAGTGCCAGGCGAAGAAGCCCTTGCGCGGGCCGGAATTGTGCCGCATGTGGCGGACGGCCCAGTTCCAAAGCCGGTCGAACATGTCGCGTCGGTCCATCTGGACAGCGATCATCATGCCGTAGGACATCCCCTCGGAGCGGACATCTTGATTGGCGATGTCCTCGATGTAGCCCTCGTCCTTTCCGGCCGGGAAATAGACGGCCTGGGAGTTGGGGTCACCGTGGAACAGCTGTTGATAGGAGGCCTCGATCTTGGCGTCGATTGCGGCGTCGGATTTGCCGAGCATCTGCTTGAACAGGTCGGGGGCCTGTTTGGGGGCGGGGGCTGCGAGGCCGGTGCAGGCGAATCCGGTGCCGAGCAGGAGCGCGGCCGCGGCGGAGCGGAGGGCGGAGACGAGCATGGGAAAAGAGAGTGCGATCCTGGAGGGGCACCGCCGTCGAAGGTACCCGAGGAGTTGCCACATCACAAAACGACGCTCCGCTTTGTGGGGCGGAGCGTCCGAGGGATCAGGTCTTGGCAAAGGACTTCCGGCGGTCGGCGAGTTCGTCACCGATACGCAGGTTGAGCTCCTTGCTGATCGGGTAGTAGGCGATGGCGACGAAGGCGATCAGGAAGGGGATGGCGGGATAGATCGTGGCGCACAGGCGGATGCCCAGCAGGGCGGTGGGCGACTGGGCGATGTTGGGCACGTAGCCGTAGCTGGCGAGCAGCCAGCCGCCGATGGCGCCGCCGAGGCCGAGGCCGGCCTTCAGGGCGAACACGATTCCGGCGTAAACCATGCCCGTGGCGCGGCGGCCGGTCTTCCATTCGGAGAAGTCGGCGACGTCGGCGATCATGGCCCAGAGCAGCGGGATGGTGGGACCGTAGAAGACGGGCCACAGGAGGCTGAGCACCATCAGCCAGGCGATGGAGGTGGCGGGAACGAGGAAAACGGCGGCGGTGATGAAGGCGGTGCCGAGGATGCCGGTGAGGAATACGGCCTTCTTGCCGAAACGGATGGACAGGGGCTTCGAGACGAGCACGCCGACGATGGTCACCAGATTGCCCGCCATGTTGAAGATGCTGAAGCCGACTGCGGTGACGTTTGAGCCGTCGCGCTGGAGGATGAAGCCGAACCAATTCAGGGCGGTCGTCCACCAGGTTCCGGCCCCTGTGTGGACATTGCCCAGGCCGATGTCCTTCACGAAATTGAGCAGGGCGTTGTGGTCGACGTAATAGGTGAAGTAGTAGAACAGCAGGCCGCCGCGCAGGGCGAGGGTGGTGAAGATGCACAGGGTGATGAGGAACATCACGACCCAGGGCGGGCTGTGGAACACGTCCTTGAGGTCCTGGACCACGGAAGTCTTCTGCGCGGGGTTCGGGTGGACGCGCTCCTTGGAGCTGAAGAAGGCGATGACGTAGAACACGACCGCGATCGCGCCGAAGATCCCGAAGGTGACGGACCAGCCGTGGGCGGGATTCTTGCCTCCGAACTTTTCGACGAGGGGCAGGGTGAAGCCCTGGACGACGAGGGTGGCGGCCATGGCTGCCACGAAGCGGAAGGTTGACAGGGAGGTGCGCTCGTGGACGTCGCCGGTCATCACGCCGTTGAGGGCGGAGTACGGCGTATTATTGGCCGAGTACATCATCATCATGAGCGTGTAGGTGATGAATACATACACGACCTTGCCGCCGCTGCTGAAGGAGGGGACGGTGTAAGTGAGCCAGAGCACGACGCCGAACGGGATGGCGGTCCAGAGCACCCAGGGGCGGAACTTGCCCCAGCGGGTTTCCGTGCGATCGGAGAGGACGCCCACCAGCGGGTCGAACCCTGCGTCGAAGATGCGCACGAGGAGGAAAAGCCAGCCTGCGGCGACGGCCGATATGCCCATGACGTCGGTGTAGAACCGACTCTGGTACATGATCATCGACTGGAAGAAGAAATTGGTGGCCGCGTCGCCGAGGCTGTAACCGGCTTTTTCGCGGAACGAGAGGCGTTCTTTGTAATGGCTCATCGGGAGTTTTGAGGGGAGTTGGGTCGTTAGGGTTGGACTGGGGCTTACTCTAGCAGCCAAAGGTAGGAGGTGACGCCGCGTGGGTAATAGCGGCTACCGCAGGTCACGCCGGTGTCGCTGAGGATCTGGTCGCACATGGCCTGCGAGCCGCAGCCGGGGTGGCGTTGCCAGTCGGCGTGGACCTTGTCGGCGGCGCGTGCCTGGGCGTTCATGGCTTCGGGGAAGAGCTGTCGAACGACATACTGCGAAAGGGCGATTTTGCTGAACCAGGTGTTGGTGCTGGTGCTGCTCATCTTCCAGCCTCCGGACTTGGCGTCGAGACAAAGCCCGGGTTTGAGCACGCCCTTGATGTGGGCGTTCAGCTGCTGGAGGAGGGGACCGAAGCGGCCCTTGAAATCGAGTGCCTCCGTGATGCCGAGGTAGAGGGGATAGACGAAGCCCTCGACGGCGGGGATGATACGGGAGCGGTTGCCGGACTCGAAGACGGCGGGAAAGAAGCCGGTGTCGGATTCGAACTTGGTCGTGAGGGTCGAGGCGAGCAGGCCGGATGCGGAGCGGGCAGCAGTGCGCTCGTCGGAGAGGCCGAGGCGCTCGAAGGCGCGTTCGAGCAGGATCCAGGCGCCCAGCGTTTTCACGGCCAGATAGAGATTGTTCCGGGCCTGTCCGAGGGAGACGTCGAGACTGTCGTACGTCGTGATCTCGGACCCGTCGGGGCCGCAGCGGTCGCTGTCCTGCTTGAGGATTCCGTCGCGCTTGCGGGGATCGGGATTGTCGCGTCGGCGCATGCTTTCGGCACAGGCGATGAGGACGTCCTTCCGGCGGCGCAGCCAGGTCTTGTCGCCGGTCTTTTCCGCGTAGGTGACGGCGGTCAGGACCCAGTTGAGCAGCTGCTCCATGGTCATGTGGCTGAAGCATCCGTGGAGGTGGTCGCACTCGTAGCTCGAGCGGCCCTCGGGAGTGAAATGATTCATCACGCCCATGTCGTGGGTGAAGGAGAGGCCGCCGGGGACGGTCCTGGTTCCGACCTTGATGCGGTCGGTGTACGCGTAACGGTCGACAAAGAGATCCAGGGTATTGCGGACGGTCCACGGGTGCCAGGCCAGCTCGTAGAAGAGGTGGTCGACCGTGAGATCGAAGGTGTTGATCATCCGGTATTCGCCCTCGTTGACGACCCACACAACCTCTGGGCCGGAGCGCAGGAGCTGGGTATTGCCGAGATAGCTGTGGGTGGACTGGGCGACGAGGTAGCGTTGATGCTCGTCGAGGCCGCTTCGCGCGAGTTCGCGGTCGCGGGTGAGGGCGATCTTCTCGTATTCAGAAAAATGGTTCAGCCCGTGATCGAGGGCGTCCTCGAGGCCGGAGAAACAGCGGCTGAAGGCGTACTCGGTGGGCATGCCGGTGGTGGCCTGGTCGGGCTGGTAGAAGCCGAGGACGAGCGGGAAGCGCCTGCGGCGGCCGGCGGGGACGGTGAAGACGAGAGCGGATTCGGAGCCGATGACGTGCAGGCCGCGGTAATCGAAGAATTTGGGCGCGAAGATGTCGAAACCCTGGCGCAGGGACACGCCCTTGGCGGGCCGCGTGGCGTAGCCGTAGGAGGTGCCGGTGGCGAAGCCGGCGAGGCCGGGATGGGAATCGGCGAGGGGGCGGGGAGGACGCTCGGGTTCGCCGAGGCCGAAGACCAGCTCGACTGCGCCGTCGCCCGCGCGATTGTCGTATTCGATCCATCCGCACACGATGGGCGCGAGGTGGAAGCGTTCGCGGGCCTTGCTCAGGCGGGTGGGGTCGGCAATGCGATCGACGGGCGTGAGCAGGGAGAAGCCGAAGCATCCCGCGTTCGCGCGCCAGGTGTCGGTGCACCAGCCGAGCTCGCGCGTGAAGGCGTCGGCGGGGAGAGCCTGCATCGTGCGCGCCTGCGTGGCCTCACCCTCGACGCCGGTGAACGCTGCCTCCTGGGATCGGGAGGGCTGGAAATAGGGAAGCAGCTGCCAGGCCTTCTGGTCCGCCTGCTTGTACCCGATGTACACGTTCTGTGCGGCCGGACCGCGGAGTGCCTGGCCGAAGCCTCCCTGAGAGTCGGTCAGGCCGATCGTGAAGCTAGCGAATGCCCCGAATGGGGAGTGATGGGAGTGATAACTGTCGGTGTTCACTTAAGAGAGTACCGAAATCGCACGACGCGGCGCGCGGGAGGGAGGGGCTGGATTGGGAGAAAGGGGTGCGGTCCGACGGCGCGGGTTTCTGAAAACCCGGCCCCACGGAGGAGCTCCGTTTTTCTCGGTGCTCTGTACCGCTTCAACCGATGCCATGCGCTAACTATAGACTTGTTTCGTAAGTCGGAAGCGGTTCGCATGACGCCCCCCAGGGAATCCGATCCATGTACGCCCGTCGCGTCACGCTCTCCGACATTGCCCGCAAGGCGGGGGTGCATGTGACGACCGTTTCGCTTGCGATGCGGAATCATCCGCGTCTTCCCGAGCAGACCCGGCGGCGGATTCAGGCCCTGGCGGAGAAGATGGGCTATTCGCCGGACCCGGTGTTGCGGGCGTTGGTGGCGTACCGGGCATCGAAGCAGCCGCGATTCAACCCTCCGACGCTGGCCTACGTGACGAACTGGAACACCCGCTGGGGCTGGCGGGATGTGATTGCGCATCCGGACTTTTACGCGGGGGCCGAGGCGAAGGCGTTGGAACTGGGCTTCAAACTCGAACATTTTTGGATGCGTGAGCCCGGGCTGACGCATGGCCGCCTGAGCGGGATACTGCGGGCGCGTGGGATCGGGGGGCTGGTGATTGCCTCGCATGTGCGCGAGATCGATACGCACCTCGACTTCGACTGGGCGCGTTTTGGTGCGGTCAAGATCGATTACTTCCCGCACGAGCCCAAGCTGCACAACGTCACCAACCACCATCTCCAGATCATCCGCCTGGCGATGCAGAAGGCGATGGCCGCGGGGTATCGGAGGATAGGATGCGTGATGGACGAGGGTTGGGATATCACCGTGGACCGGTTGTGGAGCGCGGGATTCCTGTGGGAGCAGCAGGGCCTGCCGGCCTCGGCGCGCATCCCGATCCTCCTGCTGCCGAGCCGGGAGCCGCTCGATTCGTGGATTCGGAAGCACCGTCCGGAGGTGCTGCTGACGAAGACGGATTTCGTCGCGTCGGCCCTGCGCGACATGGGCCTGAAGATTCCGGGCGACATTGCGCTGATCGACCTGTTTCTGGACGATGAGACGGGGAAGGTCGCGGGAGTGCGGCAGAACTACAGCGCCGTGGGCGAGGCCGCGATCGAGCTGCTGGCCGCCCAGATTCAGCACAACAAGCTGGGGGTGCCGGAGATTCCGACGACGACTTATGTGGAGGGCTCCTGGGTTGCCGGCGCCTCGTGTCCCGGGGCTGTTTGAAAAAGAATCTTTGGGCGGGCGCGGGTGAAAGGAACCGGATCCGGGTGGAATTGCGCGAAAAATGAGCCGCTAACCGGCGGCGGGGCAGGCTCATGCGGGGTCCCGTGCGTGGGATCGCCGCGTGCGGCCGGCCGGACCGGCTTAGTAACGCCCCAGCTTGACGAACGGGGAGTCGCTCCTAGGTTTCCGGCCGACACTCTGCAGTGTACGAGGTACTTTCAATCTACGCTCTTTGCCTTTGAAAATCTACGGGAGTCACACGTGACGGCGGCTGCTAGGCCGTACATCGGAAAGCAATAAGCCGTCCCGCGACGCCCACCTTAACTCAAAAAGGTCTTGAGCCTTTGGGTACACGGCACAAGTGGAGTGTCCACTTTCCCACCATGCCGCCGCTTACATACTTCTTCATCCATATCGCATCCATCCTCCTCCTGGTGGGCGTCACCTTCTTTGCGCTGTCGGCGAAGATGGAGCTGCGCAAACCGGTGTTGATCATCTCGGGCATCCTGAGCCTGCTCGCGCTGATCGGCGGGTTTGGGCTTCTTGCCCGGATCTACGGCCACCAGTTTCCGGCGTGGATCGGAGTGAAGGTCGTCTGCTGGCTGGGCCTTTCGGCGATTGCGGGTCTGGCGTTTCGCCGCCGTGAGAAGGCGGGCCTGTGGGCGGCGCTGGCGACGGTGCTCGTGCTGATCGCCGTGGCGATGGTTGTTTACAAGCCGACCTTCTGAGTCCCGGGGGCCGGTGACTGCCGGTCTCCCGCACCTGGAAACGGGGGCGATTATGCGCGTGCCTCCGGGGTGCCGCGGACTCACGTTCCTCGGATGCAACCCGAAATCGAAGCGTCGAGCCTGGGCGGCCTGTGCGGGCTGTGGGTGGACGGTGATGCGCGTGCGCACCTGAGGGTTGCGTCGGCCGGCGGTGGCCGAAAGGAAAGCGTGGTGGAGTACCGGCCCTTTGCGTGGCTGCGGCCCCCCGAGACGGCAGTGGCGATCGACGGTCTCGAGATCGAGGAACTGCGAGGCGAAGGGGTGTTCACGCAACTCGCTCATGCGCCCCATCCGGACGTTCTGGACCTGCTGGAGGATGCCGTGGGAAAGGCGAATTTCGACGAGGTCCGTCCGCTGGAAAGCCAGTTTCTTCTGCAAAGCCGGGCCCGGCTGTATGCGGATCTTCATTTCTCGGCGCTCAGGCGCTGTCAGTTCGACATCGAGACGCATTCGGAGGATGGGAGCTTCAGCGATGCGGCGCGCCCCGGCGACCGCGTGCTGGCGATAGGACTGCGGCAGGCGGGGGAGGACCGGTTCCTCGTGCTGGAGGATTTCACGGACGAGGCGGAGAAGCGGCTTCTCGAGTCCTTCAACGCGGCGCTGGCCGGGCTCGATCCCGACGTGATCGAGGGGCACAACCTGTTTCGCTTCGACCTCGACTACCTGCGCCAGCGCGGGAAGCGCCTTGGCGTGCCCTGCGCCTGGGGTCGGTTCGGCCGGCGCGCGGTGTTTCGCAACAGCCGGGTGAAGGTGGCGGAGCGCTGGATCGATTTTCCGCGCTGCGACCTCGCGGGTCGTGCCGTGGTGGATACCTATCTGCTCGCGCAGATCTATGACATCTCGGTGCGCGAAATCAGCTCGTTTGGCCTGAAGGATCTTGCCGTGCACTTCGGCGTCACCGAGGCGGGGGGCGGGGGACGGACCTATCTCCAGGGAACCGACATCGCACGGGTGTTCCGGGAGGAGAGGCCGCGCTTTCTGGCGTACCTGGGCGACGACCTGCGTGAGACGCAGGGCATCGCCGACCTGCTGCTTCCGACGTACTTCGAGCAGACGAAGACCTTTCCGATCCTTCTCCAGGAGGCGACGCTGAGGGGCACGACGACGAAAATCGACCTGCTCTTCCTGGAGGAATACTACCATGCGCGGCACGCCTGTCCGGTGCCGCCGGTGATCGAAAGCTTCGAGGGCGGGTACACGCGGAGCTTCACGGAGGGGGTGTTCAGGAACGTGCTGCATTTCGACGTGGCGTCGCTTTATCCGAGCCTGCTGCTGAGCATCGGGAGCAACCCGCGCAACGACCGGCTCGGGGTGTTCATCCCGATGCTGAGGTCGCTTCGCGAGTATCGGCTTCGCTTCAAGCAGCTGGCGCGCTCGGCGCCGGAGCCGGACGTTCGTGCCGAGGCGCAGGCGCGGCAGGCGAGCTTCAAGATCCTGATCAACTCGTTCTACGGATACCTGGGATTCTCTGGGGCCCGTTTTGGCGACGGCGAGCTGGCCGCGGAGGTGACGCGCCGCGGGCGGGAACTTCTACAGGTGTTGATCGACGAATTTCAGCGCCAGGGGTGCACCGTGCTGGAGGCGGACACGGATGGGATCTACCTGTCGTCGGAGCGATTTTTCAGTGCGCCCGATGCGTTGCTTGAGCGGGTGCGTCCGGTGCTGCCGGATGGCATCGAACTGGAGTACGACGGTCGATATCCGGCGATGTTCTGCTACAAGGCCAAGAACTACGCGCTCTACGACGGGCAGAAGGTCATCCTGCGGGGCAGCGCGCTCCGTTCGCGCGGCATCGAGCCCTACCTCAAGCGACTCACCGACTGTGCGATCATGAGCCTGCTCGGTGCGACGACCGAGTCGCCTCAGGCCCTGATGGCGGAATTCCGGCGGCGGATCGCCGCGCGGGAGGCGAGAGTGGCGGAGCTTGCGAAGACGGAGTCGCTGAGCATGGGTGCCGATGCCTATGAGAAGCACATTGCCGCGGGCGGAAAACCCCGGCGCGCCTCGGCCGAGGCGGCGTTGATGATGAATCCCAGGCCGCGGATGGGGGATCGCGTGAGCTACTACATCACCGCAAAGGCGAAGGGAAAGACCAGCGACTGGCAGCGCGCGCGACCGCTTGCGCTCCACGATCCCGCGGCCGCCCCGTACGATCCGACCTACTACCTGGACAAGCTCGACGACTGGGTCGCGCGCTACGGGCCCTTCCTCGGCGTGAAGCCCGGGCACGACCAGGGCGAGTTCAAGCTGGAGTGAGAGCGATGTCGTAGTTGAACCACAGAGACACAGAGGACACAGAGGACACAGAGAAGACCTCGTGGTAATTACTCCGGATCTCTGGAGTTCCGACCAAGACTTCCGGCCTGTGACCTCTAGCTTCTGGTTCTCTCAGCGTCCTCTGTGCCTCTGTGGTTCAAATCCCTCCGCGATTCGACCTCGGTCTTTATTCCGCCAGGGCGAAATCCATCTGGCGGCGGAAGCGGTCGACGGCGGAGACGATGACATCGACCTTCGAGCCGAGGGTGAAGCGGCGGTGCCTTGTCCCCTGATGATCGCTATCCTGTTCCCTCTTTGTTTCCATTGAACGTCGATTCAGTTCCAAACCACGACCCAAGATAGAGCCGGAGAAGGCCAGAAAGCCACAAAGGCGGCTGCGGATGCATGCCTGCACTCGGGTTCGATCCCGTATGGATTGGCATTTGACTCTGCATCTCGTCGATGTTGGGTTCCCATAACCAGTGGTCGTCTTGACGACCCCATTCAGCCCAGCAGCCAGCATCAGTGTCCCGCTTTCTTGGAACTCGAGGAACGGAACATTGCTGTATCCGTTCCCATGCAAAAAAAGCATCTCCGATATTTCGCACATACACCTAGAATTGGACCGAGGGTACTGTTCGCGTTACTGTTTGCATTCGTCGCGATGGCTCTTACGTGCCATGCACTGAGTGTAGTTCCGCCGACTTTCGCGCAGCTCGTCTCCTCGGCCGACCAGATAGTTAAAGTCAAAGTAATCAGCCAGCGATGCGCTTGGGATACCACTCCGACGGGTCGCCGAGTGATTCATACCTATGTGTCGTGCCGTGTGCTCGGCGTGTTGAAGGGGACGAAGCAGGACGTTGTTGAATTGCGATTCCTCGGAGGCTCAATCGGAGCGGACTCGATGACAGTTGAAGGGCTTCCGAAGATGCAGACCGGCTCGATCTATTATGTCTTCGTGAATGGAAACGGCACCGCCTTTTGTCCCATAGCCTACGGGACCTACGGAGGTTATCGAGTTGTTGGCGATGCTGAAGCCGGCACGGAACGTATCGCTCGGATCGACGGAGGCCCATTGGGCGCCGGAACCGTGAAGGCGTTTGGATTGGCGGAGTCCACGGAGCCCGTGACCAACATGCCGAACATGACGACAGGCGAATTCGAAAATCTCGTCCGCGCCGAAGTGCTTCGCAAGGGAGGGGTCAATGAAAGGTGAGGTTCGGTTCGTGTTGAGGTTTGTCGTGGCCCAGTGCGCTGCGACCATGGCTGTCGTACCGTGCAGCCGTGCGTGGACGCGACTGTTCCCTGGCGGCCAATGGGCGGCCGGGAAGATCATGATGCAGCTTGAACTTCAATCGACCAAACCGGCGTCACCGCTGATCGATGGTTCGACCTCATGGAACGATGTGGCGATCGCTGCGCTGAAGGAGTGGAATGCGCACCTTACGATCAGCCAGTTCGATTGGGTCTCGGACTCCACCGCCCCGGTGGATGTCAGCAGGTACCCGGGAAACGGGTACAACAATGTGTTTTGGTCGGACACGGTCTACGGCGAGAGCTGGGGGGCGCAGGGAGCAGACGCCGTTGCGATCACGATCAATCAGACGTCGGAAGGACAGACCACGGAGTCCGATGTGCTGTTCAACAGTTCCAGCCAATGGACCTGGGATTCGTACCGCGGTGCGCTTCGCAAAACCTCCGGAGGCAAGCCGATCATTGATTTCGAACGTGTCGCCGCACATGAGTTTGGCCACGTCCTGGGGCTAGGACATCCGGATCAGGCCGGGCAGACCGTGGCAGCGGTGATGAACAGCACGATGAGCGACACCGATTCGCTGACTGCCGATGACATCGCCGGGGGCGCGGCTCTTTATGGGTCGGTGAAGGCGCCGACGGTTTTGTACGGGCTCCAGGCGTCTTACGTTTTCCTGACGGATGAACCACTTTCGTGGGCAATAGAACTCTACGGAACGCCCCCCTTTACCTTTACTTGGTCGAAAGACGGGGTCGTGAAGACGAGCGGGTCGATGTACTTTGAGATCGAATCCCCCGTCGTAAGCGACAGCGGAACGTATGCCGTGAAGATCTCGAATGCCGCCGGGGAGGTGACGGAGACTTCAGTGGTCAAGGTCTGGCCGAAACCCGAGGCGCCGTCCATAACTGCCGAGCCGCTTGATCAAGTCGTTTCTAGCGGCGCGACAGCGATGTTCACGCTACAGGCGTCCGGGACCGCCCGATTGATCTATCAGTGGCAGAGGCTTCCCAAGGGGCGTACGGCGTGGGAATATCTGGACGAGGGAGGGAATTTTAAGGGAACACTCACCCCCTCGCTCACGATAACAGGCTGCACCTCCACGATGAGCGGCGACCAGTATCGATGTCTGGTGGTCAACGGTGTGAATCCCAGCGTCACAAGCATGGCGGCACGGCTAAAGGTGAGCCCCTGAGACCATGAATTCCATCATTCGTATTGGACTCGTCTTTCTCGCCAGTGCGGTAGCAGCGTCGGCAGCGTCTGTGACCATCCGGGTTGTTCCCTATGATCCCAATTTTGATCCCTATGCTGGTCTCATCTATGCTCCAGGGTATTCCGTAGCCGTGTATGCAGGCCGACCTCAGAGCGGCTATGCCGATGGAGTCGGACGCAGGGCATTGCTGGGTCAATTTCTCTTTGGTTTGTGGCCGGAAAAGGATGGGAGCCTTCTCTTCAGCGATGCCAGAGCCAGTGTGATCAGGCGTCTGCGCACGGACGGGACGGTGGAGCTGGTTGCGGGGATTCCGATGACCAGCAAGCTCAAGAATGGCCCTGCATTGCAGGCGAAGTTCGCAGATCCAGAAGGTATCGTCCGAGATTCGGTTGGAAATCTGTACGTCTCCGACCCGCAGAATGGGTGCATTCGGAAGATCGACGTCGACGGAAACGTAAGCACGCTTGCCACCGGCCTTTCATTGCCCAGTGCCCTGGCTATCGACGCCCATGACAACCTCTTTGTGGTCGAGGGAGGGCACCATGCGATTTTGGAGGTAAAGACGCAGGGCTCTCCGGGGGCAGTCTCTGTTTATGCCGGAAGCCGCGACACGAGTGGATATGTTGATGGCAATGCACTCGATGCCCGTTTCAATTCGCCGGTCGATCTCGCGCTCGCGCCCGACGGCACGATTTACGTTGCCGACCAGCAGAATCATGTCGTGCGGAAGATTTCGCCCTCGGGGGTCGTCAGCACAATCGCTGGTGTGCCCGGTGTCTCGGGTGATGCCGACGGTCCTGCGGCCACCGCGCAGTTCGGCACTATCACGTCGATTTGTCTCAGACCCAACGGTGACATCGCGGTGGGCGACTTCCTCATGATTCGCATGATCTCCACGGCAGGCGTGGTGAGCACGCCCTTCGGCCGAAACGCCGAATACAATTCGGGAGCGTTGGTCCGTGACGGCAACTCGCCCTATGGTTCGATATTCGTGGTCGAGTGCATGAAGAATGCGCCTGATGGAGGGCTCTACTTCACCGATGATGCATGCATCCGCGAGTTGATGCCCGATGGATCCGTGGAGACGCTTGCAGGAGAAAGTGGAAATGGGCATTTGGACGGATTTGGGGACATGGCTAAGATGTCTCTTCCTTGGTCGATGGTAACCGACGGGAATGGGTCGTTTTACCTGGCGGATGGAACCCGGAAGTATATCCGCAAGATCGACCCTGGTCGCCAGGTGACTTCGATCAAGGTCACTGCCGAATTCGATTCGGACATCACCGGACTGGCCTATGACCGCAATGCGAGGTGTCTCTACATGTTCGACAATGGAGGTGGAGTTTTCAAGATGTCCGCCGATGGTACCCAGTCGCTCCTCTTCAACGTGTCGGGAATGAACGACTGCGGGGGTATGGCCGTGGATGCTTCGGGGGCATTGTATCTATCCGACACGGACAATCAGGTGATAAGGAAATGGACGGCCTCGAGCGGGCTCAGCATTGCAGCGGGTGTGCCTTATACCGCTGGGAGCAGTGACGGTGCGCTTGGCACGGGCCTGCTGAACGAACCCCAGGGGCTCGCCTTTGATTCAAGCGGAAACCTTCTGATCGCGGATTCGGGAAACAACACTATCCGAAAACTGGATCCGCAGGGAAACCTGACAACGTACGCCGGAAAACCCGGAGAGGCCGGACCCCTGGATGGTACGCGGGGGCAGGCGCTGTTTTCTTTCCCGGGCGCTGTGGCGGTTGATGGAAGTGGAAACATTTTTGTCGGCGACCAAGGCGACGGTCTCGTGCGGGTAATTTTGCCTTCTGGTTCCGTCGAGACGATTACGGGAATCCAACGGAGCGCCGGGATTGTTCCAGGTATTGGAAAAGGAAGTACGGCGGGCAATGTGACCGCGCTGTGTCTCGCCGGTGATGGAAGCGTTTATGCCTATTCGGAGGGCTCGATCGTGCGGATATGGGCTGCCAATAAGGTCCTGCCCAGCTCCTTGTCGGTAGACTCCGGGTGTCCTGCCGATTTCTCGGTGACTCCATCCGATGGCTCGGCGCAGATCCAATGGTATA
>JAJXYI010000168.1 GCA_021780625.1 bacterium
CTTCGGCGAGCGAGTCGCGTCCGAAGCACACGAAGTCGTCCCCCAGCAGGAAGGCGCACTCCGCGGCGATCTGCTGGAGCGTCGCGTTGGGCAGCTGGCCGGTGGGCGAGCTCAGCCGCACGTCGACATGGCCCGCGTGGGCGCAGAAGGCGATGCTCAGCCCCTCGCGGTGCCGGTCGAAGATCGGCTGCAGCTTGTGCTCGAGCGAGCTTTCGCCGATCCCGGCGGTGCGGACCTGGACGTAGGCCTCGCGGTCCAGCAGGAGGCCGAGCTTCGACAGGCGCGGCACCACCTGGTCGAGGAAGAGCGGGTGCAGTTCGTTGGGGGGGCCGGGCAGCATGCACAGGACCTTGCCGTCCTGCTCCACCCACAGGCCGGGGGCGGTACCGTTGGCGTTCGGAAGCACCTCGCCGCGCTCGAAGCGGTAGGCCTGCTTGAGGTTGTTGGGCGTCATCGTGCGCCCGATACGCTTGAAGCGCTCCGCGATGGATTTCTCGATCTCCGGATCGAAGACGAGCTTCTGGCCGAGCACCTCCGCGATCGCCTCGCGCGTGCGGTCGTCGCAGGTCGGCCCCAGGCCGCCCGTCGTGATCACCACGTCGGCGCGCGCCCAGGATTCCGCGAACTGCGCGGAGATGTCGTCGGCGTCGTCGGTGAGTGTCACGTTCCGCCTCAGCATCGCGCCGTGCAGCCCCATCTGCTCGCCGATGAACGTCAGGTGCGAGTTCGCGGTGAGCCCCAGGAGCAGCTCGTCGCCGAGCGTCAGCAACTCGTAGTGAAGCTGCGAGACGGGCTTGCGTCCCGTCCTGCCCGGAGATGTGTCAGTTGAAACCATGCGTACGATCGCTCACAGTAGGAGAAAGGAAAAAAAATGCCAGCAGGGCGTCCACATAGCGAGCTACGTAATACCCTTGCAGACAAGTTGCAGGCGCTGCCTGAGCGTCCGGGCGTGTACCTGATGAAGGACCGCCTGGGTCGCATCCTGTACGTCGGCAAGGCCAAGAACCTGAAGCGCCGCGTATCGTCGTATTTCACGCCGTCGCGGGCCTTCTCCTCCACGCCGAAGATCCGTGCATTGATTGAGCTCATCGCGGACTTCGACCTGCTGGAGGTGAAGTCCGAGCCCGAGGCGCTGCTGCTGGAGGGCAAGCTCATCAAGCAGTACAAGCCGAAGTACAACACGGACTTCGTCGACGACAAACGCTTCCCCCTGGTGCGTGTCGACCTCGGCGAGGTGCTGCCCCGGTTTCGCATCACCCGCCTGCGCAAGGACGACCGTTCGCGGTATTTCGGGCCCTATCCCCACAGCGGACCGCTTCGCCGGACGCTCGCGCAGCTGCGGCAGAAGTTCGGCGTGCTCCTGATGGACGCGGCGCCGCAGCGGCTGGAGGACGGGCGCTGGCAGCTCTACGACGACGTGCGCGCGGAGATTTATGGTCATGAGAACCTGGTGACGCCCGAAGACTATCGGGCGAGGGTGGAGCGGGCCTGCGAGTTCCTGGAGGGCAAGTCGCGCGAGTGGCTCGAGTCGCTGCGGGGCGAGATGGCCGCCGCCGCGACGCGGCAGGAGTACGAGCGTGCGGCGGAGCTGCGCGACGCGATTGCCGCGCTCGAGACGACGATCGAGCGCACGCGCAAGTTCGAGCGGCATCACCCGGAGGTGGTGACGGACGCGACCGCGATGGCGGAGATCGGCGCCGCGCTCGGGCTGAAGGCGCCCCCGCGCACGATGGAGTGCTTCGACATCTCGCACATTTCGGGCACCTTTGTGGTCGCCTCGATGGTGCACTTCCTGGACGGCAGGCCGGACAAGAAGGAGTATCGGCGATTCCGGATACGCAGTTTCATCGGCAACGACGATTTTCGGGCGATGGAGGAAGTGGTGGGGCGGCGGTACTCACGGCTTGCGGAGGAGGGCCGGTCGATGCCGGACCTCGTGGTGATCGACGGCGGCCGCGGGCAGATCGGCGCGGCGCTGAAGGCGTTCGTGGCGCTGGACATCGCCCCGCCCGCGCTGGTGGGGCTGGCGAAGAAGCACGAGACAATCATCTTTCCCGATGAGCGGGCTCCGCTGAACCTGCCGCCGTCGAACGCGGGGCTGCGCCTGCTCCAGCGGCTGCGCGACGAGGCGCACCGCTTCGCCAACACCTACAACGCCGACCTGCGTTCGCAGAAGATCCGCGAATCGGTTCTCGACGATTTCCCGGGCCTGGGCGAGGTGCGCCGCGCCGCGCTCATGGAACGGTTCGGCGACATCGACCGCCTGCGCGCGGCGGCCGTCGAGCAGATCCGTGAGGTGGAGGGCTTTGGCGAGGTGCTGGCCGGCGAATTGCACGCCTTCCTGCACCGCTGAGCGGCGCGGGTCAGAGGGACGGCTTCAGCCGCTCGAATTCAACGGCGACGTCGGCGGCAATTTCGCGCAGGCGCGGCTCCGGGCAGCCGATCTTCTCGCAGATCTGGGGTTTCAGTGCGAAGTAGGGCAGTTCGCCGGGGAGTCCCGCCCGGGCCTGGCCTGCCATCCAGCAGGCGACGTTCAACACGCACGCGAGCGGATTGTTCGCGTCGGCGGGCCGCATGAGGTAGTGCTCACGCACCGCGGAAACGATCTCGGCGGGGAATTTCCATTCGCCGAGGATCAGCGCCGCGACCTCGCAGTTGCTCAGGCTGAACACGTTGCCCTCCCAGGTTGCATAACCGTCGTAGGAGCCGGCGTTGAACGCTTCCGTGATCGGGAGCCGCTCGCGGGCAACCCGGTCGAGCACCATCATGCCCAGGGGGCGCAGCAGGCCAGCGGTGTACGCGCTGCGGGCGTCCATGCCGAGGTCCTTCGCGAGGGCCTCGGTGGCGAGCGCGACATAGAGCATGTGGTGGCGAAGCGGTTCGGCCTCGATGAGGTAGTAGTTCAGATCGCGGTCCGCCAGGCGGCTTGTGGTGGCGAGGCCGACGAGGCGATAGACCTCTCCAAAACCGACGCGGTTGACGGCTTCCTCGACGGAGCCGATGCGGCTGCCGCCGCCCAGCAGGGCGCTGTTGCTGATGCGGATGATGCGCGCGGCCAGGGCGGCGTCGCGTTTGAGCAGGTTGGAGATTTCGTCGAGGCTCGTGTTGACGTCCTGAAGCATCTCGCCGAGCTCGGAAAGAATCTGGGGCGCCGCGGGTAGGGTGCGGGCCGTGATGAGGAGCTTTTCTCGGGCGAGGGCGGCGACGAAGGCCATGAGAGTCGGGTCGGGTTGAAGGGAGGAGAGGCTGAGCTGGCGGGATGGCGAGGCTGCGCCCCGTCCTTGGCGTGCGGCCCTCAACCCGTTCTTTTGGCGTGCAGCGTAGGCGCAGGGGCTTGGCTGGCCATAAAAAAAGCCGCGCCCGGCACCGGGGCCGGACGCGGCGCGGGAAGAGTCGCGTCAGAGGCGGCTGATCAACTGCTGCCGCTCGGCAATGAGCTGGCGGGGAAGCCGGTCACGCAGGTTGAAGAACAGCACCTCCTGGTCGAGCAGCTCCTTGTTCCAGGCGTCGGTCTCGATGGACATCACCTGCTCGAACTGCTCGCGGGTGAATTCGACGCCGGTCCAGTCGAGGTCGTCGTAGGCGGGCACGAGGCCGATGGCCGTCTCGGACGCGGCGGCGCGGCCGCGCACGCGGTCGACGATCCATTTGAGCACGCGCATGTTGTCCCCGAAGCCGGGCCAGAGGAACTTGCCGTCGGGGCTCTTGCGGAACCAGTTCACGTGGAAGATCGCGGGCAGGTGCCGCACGCGCTTCTGCATGGACAGCCAATGGCCGAAGTAGTCGGCCATGTTGTATCCGCAGAACGGCAACATTGCCATCGGATCGCGGCGGACCAGGCCGACGGTGCCCGCGGCGGCTGCGGTCATTTCGGAGCCCATGGTGGCGCCGAGGTAGACGCCGTGGGTCCAGTTGAAGGACTGGAACACGAGCGGCATCGTGGTGGCGCGGCGGCCGCCGAAGATGAAGGCGGAGATGGGCACGCCCTCGGGGTTTTCCCAGGCCGGGTCGATCGTCGGGCACTGGGAGGCGGGGGCGGTGAAGCGGGCGTTGGGATGGGCGGCTTTGGCGCCGGTCTCCTTGGCGAGCGCGGGCGTCCAGCGCTTGCCCTGCCAGTCGGTGCATTCGGCCGGGGGCGTGTCGGTCATGCCCTCCCACCACACGCCGCCTTCCGGGGTGAGGCCGACGTTGGTGAAGATGGTGTTGGCGGCCAGCGACCGCATTGCGTTCGGGTTGGTCTTGTTCGAGGTGCCAGGGGCGACGCCGAAAAAGCCGGCTTCGGGGTTGATGGCGTGGAGACGGCCGTCCTTGCCGGGTTTGATCCATGCGATGTCGTCGCCGACGGTCCAGACCTTCCAGCCCTTGAAGGAGGCGGGCGGGATGAGCATGGCAAAGTTCGTCTTGCCGCAGGCACTGGGGAAGGCGGCGGCGACGTAGGTTTTCTCGCCAGCGGGATTCTCGACGCCGAGGATCAGCATGTGCTCGGCCATCCAGCCCTCCTCGCGCGCCATGGTGGAGGCGATGCGGAGGGCGTAACACTTCTTGCCGAGCAGGGCGTTGCCGCCGTAGCCCGAGCCGTAGGACCAAATCTCGCGGGTCTCGGGAAAGTGGGTGATGTACTTCTCCTTATTGCAGGGCCAGAGGACGTCCTTTTGGCCGGGCGCGAGCGGGGCGCCGACGGAGTGCATGCAGGGGACGAACGACGCGCCGCGGTCGATGAGTTCCCAGACCTTCAAGCCAACGCGCGCCATGATGCGCATATTGGTCACAACGTAGGCGGAGTCGGTGATTTCGACGCCGACCTGGCTGATGGGCGAGCCGATCGGGCCCATCGAGTAGGGAAGGACGTACATCGTACGGCCTTTCATGCAGCCCTTGAACAGGCCCTTGAGGCGGGCTTTCATCTCGACGGGGTCGGCCCAGTTGTTCGTCGGACCGGCGTCCTCGCGGCGCTTCGAGCAGATGAACGTCCGCTCCTCGACGCGGGCGACGTCTCCCGGGTCCGACTTTGCGTAATAGCAGCCCGGCCAGAGCTTCTGGTTGAGCTTGATGAAGGTGCCGGCCGAGACGAGCTGCTCGCAGAGGGAGTCGTATTCCTCTTGGGAGCCGTCGACCCAATGGATGCGAGCGGGTTCGCACAAGGCGGCCATCTCGTCGACCCACTGGATCAGCTTCGGGGCGGAGCTGAGGGGTGTCGTAACGTTTCGTGCAGTCATTTTGGGTGGAATTCGGACCTAAGAATGCAGGCGCCGGCGCACGGGGTTGTGCGTGCGGCCACGAACGTCAGCATAGTGGCTTGGCGGTGCGCGCGGATGGCAACCACGAAATATACTGTAATAGATTCGCTAAGCGGTTCTATTAGAAGGAGGAATGCGGCATTATCAGCCTTTGGAATGGTGTGATCTTTAGTCGTTGTATTAGATGAAAATCGGATTCGATAGCACTCCGTGTTGGTGGTTGGTTGG